>WJIL01000117.1 GCA_014730275.1 Candidatus Lokiarchaeota archaeon
CGTTGAGAAATCAGACATAACAAGGCAAAGAATTTTCGTCCCTCCCTGGCAATTGTTTCTATACGATCTTTTGGAATAGCGATTTCTCTGCGGCTTTCTGGACAGAACTGGTGGGCTTCTTCCAAGACTAGTAGAAACGGTGGTATTCGTCCGGATCGTCTAAGATAGAGAAGCTCGTTAGCCAAGTAAGATACGAGGATTTGCTTCTTCTTCAGACTCACGAAGTCACTCAAGTCGATTAGTAGAAGTTTGCCGGGGCGGATTGCTTTCTCGATTCTGGGGGTGGGTTCTTTGCCAAAAAGAGATGTATCGTCCAAATTGAGCAGCCATCCGATGAGGGCTTCTTTGGTGTTCGTATTGATATTATCGTCTTCTCGCACAGTTGTAATGACATCGCGGAGTGTGTATCCGGATCGCGAATGACTGCGCATCCTAGAAATTACTTTGCGGAGTTCGCGTCGCTGAACAGAGCTCATTCCCGCAACAAGAGCCCCAATAGCATCAGCACTGAGAGAAATAACAGGGATTTGGAAGTGGGATGCTCGAATGTGCTCGATATCGAGGTCCAAATTAGATTTCCCAAGGTCATCTCCACTCATTTCCTTCAGGTACGTATACTCGCCATGCACGTCAACAACTACAACAGCGAGTCTTCCTTCTTCTTTAGTTCGTGAGAGCAGCTCCTCGAGTAAGACTGAAACAAAGTACGATTTCCCAGCCCCACTCATTGCCAAGATTGCAAGATGCTTTGATAAAAGGCGGTTCATTGAAGGTACGAATTTGAGATCATGATGTCCAAGCGTCCCAAGATTCAGGCCGTCCTCTTTGTCCAATTTGAGGAAGGCATTCAGTATATCTTCATCTACTCTTGTGACCGTGGCTCCTGGAGGAACTGCTGAATACGGACGAATTGCCCGGTTATCAGCCCAGAATCCGATTACCTGTGTTTGAGCTATTGTATATTGCCAACGATCGGTTGGAAACATAGAACGGAGTGACTGACCACGTGACTGGTATTCTCGTACAGCCTCAGCATGTTCGAAGTAACGATTTGTTCGCACCAAATCATGTACACGAGCTATCACCGTCACGCCTTCTTGCACAACAGAAGAAACAAATTCACCCCGCCGCACAGAGGGTGTTTCATCTTCAAGAACGAAATCAAAAGCATTAACGCTAGGGCCATTACTTGTGCAAACAACGGTTCCAAGCTTTGTTTCTATAGGAGCGTAATCCATCTTATGAACCTCCAAAGGGATTTCGAGAGCGGCGTCTGTTGAGTGTAGAGTAGGTAAGGCCCGATAGGGCGATAAGACGATCAACTATCAAATCAGTTTCCGATTTGCCTATTTTCGCTCGGGCATCAGCTTCTAGAATCGGTGTGGGTACACCATATTCGGGATGCTGCCACGAAAGCGGCAAAATGGCAGACAATGCTTTCTCCATCTTCTTCAAGTCATCATTTTCATTGAGAAGAATCTCAACTCGAATCGGTAAGTCATTCCTTGCTGCTTTTAAATACGTGACCCAAATCGAAGAAGTCCAAGAAGATAAGGCGTGATTGTTATCTTTCCGTTCGTTCGTTATTTCTGCTGATAACGGAAAGGCGAAAGTGCGTTCTCCTTCTTCGAGAAACGTATCAAGGAGATCACAATCTCTTGAAATTTTAAGCAACCATCTGTAGTCTACTCCTTCCATGAGCTCGAAAAGAGCAGGATCTTTGAGAAGATGAGGAAGGATTTCTCCAAGAGTCTTTACAATCCGTGTTGATCGACTATCTTTTACGATCCCCAACAGAATTGTTCGCTTCTTGCTACTTTTATGGAAGAGCTGACGATAAAGCGCAGCAACTTCTTGGAATTTGGAATAAGCCAAAGATTTACGGTTGGGGCGGTCTCGAGGATGAAAAGAGAGGGACCCGTCCATAAGAACAAGATCTGCATGATACTCGTCAATTAGTCCAATGGCAACCTGTAGCTCACTTCGTATACGCTCAAGCGAGGCAATTTGATCCAGTTCTGAAGTTGATATTTTTTGCGTGAGAGGCCTAACTTCTGGATTTGGAAATGGCTGAGGGAAGAACTCAACATTTGGGCCTTCTTCGAATCCAAATCCAAATACTACACCAATTCCTCGAGTGAAAAGAAGATCCATTGAACGAAACCGTTTTCGAACTAACCCCCCATCAACACCTGCAACCTTAAGTCCTGAAAGACTAGTTGGTTTCACAGTATTGATTAGAACCGTTTCAGGAAGACCAGCAGAAACCGAAGGAAAACGAGCCAAATCAATATCATTCTTTATCTGATTCATGACCTCTCCGAAGGCTCTACGGGTTTTCTCGATCTGCTCTATCTCCTCGACTAAATCGGATAAAGCGCGATCAAGAGATTCATCCATAGCTACTTGCCTCTCTTTTTCCTTTGTTCTAGCGCGGCCTTAATGAACTGAACGTATAGTGGATGCGGTTCATCGGGGCGAGATTTAAACTCAGGATGATACTGAACGCCAATCCAGAAAGGATGCTCATCTATCTCTATAGCGTTGATTATTCTACCAGTTCCATCATAAGCAGAAACCACCAAACCCTTGTTCTTCATTTTATTCACATAACGGTCAATAAGATGGAATCGGTGCCGAAAACGCTCCCGCGTCCTTGATGTATTGTATACTTCGTGAAGATGAGTGCCTTCCACAATTCGCACCTCTTGGCCTCCAAGACGCATCGTTCCACCTTTGCTTTCAATTGATTTTTGTTCGTCCAAGAGATCTATTACGGGATAGAGACTTGCTTCATCTACCTCCGTAGTATGAGCACCATCCCAGCCCATTACTTCCCTGGCAAAAGCGACTGTGCCCAACTGAGCACCATAGCAAATCCCTAGAAACGGCATTTTCGATTCCAGCGCCACTGTAGCAGCATATATCATGCCTTCAACACCGCGTTCACCAAATCCAGGAGTCAATAGAACACCGTCTACCGAATCCAAATCTGATTCAATAGATTCTTTGCCAGAACAATCTTCCGTCTCAATCCACTTCCTTTCAACCTTGGCACCGAGAGCAGCAGCTGCATGTGATAACGCGACATTTATGCTCTTGTATGAGTCGCTAAGTGTGGTGTATTTCCCAGGCATGCCAATTACGACCTTCTTTGTTGGCGTTTCAAAGGATTGGACCATTTCTCTCCACATATCTGTTTGAGGTTCCTTTTGTTCCATACCTAGATGATCTATGAGAATGTTTCCAAGATTCTGTTCCTCAAAGAATAATGGCAAACGATAGATTACGGGGATATCGGGATTTGAAATCACTCGGTCTTCAGATACATTGCAGAATAATGCAATTTTGCTCTTCTCGGGTTCACCCAATTCGCTTTCTGCCCTGCAGACTATCACGTCGGCTTGTAGACCTAATCCTTGAAGTGTGCGAACACTGTGCTGGGTAGGTTTTGTTTTGAATTCACCAGTAGATTGAAGAAAAGGGACAAGAGTAACGTGGACAAAGGCAACTCGATTTCTACCAACGTCAATAGCCAATTGTCTGACTGCTTCTAGAAATGGCATTGCTTCAATGTCACCAACAGTCCCCCCGATTTCCACGAGTAGAACATCAGGAACTGGTTTCTTCCTAACTACATCCCATATTCGCGATTGGATTTGATCGGTTACATGGGGAATAATCTGAACGGTACGGCCTAAGAAACTGCCTTTTCGCTCACCTAAAATCACCGAAGTATAAATCTGTCCAGAGGTTATATTCTGTGAAGGGTGAACCTGCATACCTGTAAACCGTTCATAGGTGCCAAAATCTAGGTCGATTTCAGATATCTTAAATTCAAAATCGCCAGCTGGATTAAATATCCAGGGTTCGTCAGTAACAAAGACCTCGCCATGCTCAATTGGATTAAGCGTTCCGGGGTCAATATTGAGATATGGATCGATTTTGATTATTCGAATATTGTAGTCTCTGAACTGAAACAGCTTCGCTAAAGACGCGGTTGTTACACCTTTACCAATTCCCGATAGTACTCCACCCGTTACGAATACGAAACGTGTTTCAAAGCTTTGATTACTCAAACAAATATCCTCACATTCAGGGCAGGAATGTAGCTTCCCCGGTTTTACACTCGCAAACTCCTATTGCTGTTTAAGTTATTCGTTACTAGGTTATGCTCCAAACAATGTTTGCAACTCTAACTAGGTGAAGCCAGTAAACTTGAACGCATAGCGCTATCAAAAATCATTCTGAATGCCTGCATAATATTTGTTCCATCAAGTGCAACACTATGTAGTACCTCAACTGAAGGAGGTATGCCAAGCTTACTTCGAAATTCTGTCTCATGCACAGTATCTGGCAAGTCTTGCTTATTCAAGCATATTACAATAGGAAGCGATTTGTTTTCCAGATTAAGCATTGAGTTGAGTTCATGCCAGCTTTCTAGATTTGCGTCTAGTAGATGCCTTTGTGAATCTGCAATGAAGATAAGACCGTCTGTTCCCACGAGGACAGTTTCTCTTGTAGATCTGTAGAAATCTTGTCCAGTAGCAGACCATATATGAGTATCAATTTTCCAATCATTCTCTAACAGAAATGGTATGGAACCGTAATCGCAAAACATGGTTCGACCAACCGTATTTTCTATTGATGCGAGTTCATCAATATAGTCAAATGAAGAAAAAAGCCAACGGATTGCGGTTGTTTTGCCACTCATGGCAGGACCATAGAAAACAATTTTCAAAGATATCGTTTTTGAGCTATAATCAACAATCACTTCTGTATCACCATATCCATTGTTTTGTGTTTATCCGCCCCACATGCTATCGACCCAAGCACCGAGACCAGAGAATCGCCCGTTTCTTACACAGTCAGTGAAGTCTTCATGCCACTCTGCATGTATTAGCTGTAGAAGTGAATCTATGTCACCATCTTCCCAACCAATTGCCTCACAAAGGCTTCTGTAATTGAGAGTTGTAGGAGCACCTAGCTCCCTAGCAAGTCTAACTCTAGAAAGTATTGTAGCTGCTCGTCGTGCAGCATGAATGTACTTGTTTACCTCCTCATCAAATACATCACTTGTCAGTTTCTCCGCCTCATCCTCCAATTCCAAGACGATTCGCATTATATGATCGGACACATTCAAGTCACGGAGAGACTTGCTAAGCAATCTACGAATTCGCTCAAGAGATTGACTCCTCTTGAGGGTTATTTTCTTCACAATACTCCTTTCGAGCTCCAAATTGCCTTTGGGAGGGCGCGCAAGCGAGAAGGACATAACAGAGGGGGATTTCACTAAGAGTGTTCCAATGTTGCCGCAGTATTCCAACGCTTTCGTCTCAATAATTGAGACCGCATTCTTAGCGTGTGATTCAGTAACCGAATTTGACATAGGAACTGCGATAATCCAACTTGAGAAATTGGATATCCGTTCAATCATTAAGCCGATATTACAGGAGAAACAACAGAAAATGCTCCGGTCTACATGAGAATTATGTTTTTCCTCCGTCCAAACAGCCTGGAGTTCATCTTGGGTAGTGAAGTGGCGCCAAAAAACCATCTGGTGGCGCTGTGGACAAAGTAACGCTAGACTTGATACCAAATCGTCAAGCAATGCGGTATCTAGACCGCGTACCAATAAGGGAATTCTATTGAGAATAGTATTGAGTACCTGGGGAAACTGCTCATCGAGAATCTCAATTAGTTGCATCACAGAATAGGTCATTAGTCTCGCCTCGCCACCGTTAATTCACTATCGGGCCTCTTAGAGAAAAGCAAATCACGCAAGTCATCAGGTAGCGAGGGACTAGAAACAGATGCAGATTTCAAAGCTCGTCTGAGTTCCGCAATGTAATGCTTCAGAAGCAGTCGCATAAGACCAAGCTTCTGGCTTTCTTTTGAGACCCAGAGACTGAAGACACCATGGGGAACATCGTAGATGAAGTGACGCCGATTGTTTGTTTCACAAAGAACTGTATGGAGTTTGCTATTTCTCAATGTACGAATAACCTGTTCTGAAGTATCATGTAGGGCAAAAGACATCGCAGCAAGCCGATCGCTTGTGAAACCATCAAGTGATATCCGAACACCTCCACTTAGGGCAAGGAAAGTGGATTGGACATCCGAGATATTATCATGTACTTGTGCAAGAATAGCTCTTAGCTCAGAAGTCTGCCTCCTTGTCAACGAAATAACTTCCCGGCTAATCTGTTGCGTATCTTTCCGTCCTTCAGCAACCGAGAATCCCCGAAGTACATGTTTTGTTTCCTCTGAGCTAAAAGACCGCAAAGGGGGAAGAGAGCCGCTCATTTGCTCATTCAAAAGATAGGATATTCGAGAGAGCGTGCTACGCATTTCAATAAACAGGGCAGCCAAATTGACTCTTGGTGCAGTCGTAATGGTCAAGAAGTAATTGGGAGTCCGAGGGAGGGCGGCTAGGAAAACTTTGGAAGTATCTGATTCCATCAATAGGTACTTGAAATCACGGTGAACTAGCTTAACAACACCAAATATCCCACACGCTGCAGAAGCTACTGCGAACACCTCATCCTTGCTAAACCAAATGCCAGCACTCGCTACTGGTAAGCCGTCCTTCTGTATAAGGACAACATTTTCCACACCAGTAATTGAGCGAATATCCTGCAGTGAATCGTTGAGTTCGTCAGTCACAATATGGGCCCCTAACTATTGGATAGTTCAAAGTAGATTTTCCTACAGAAGTATTTAAGCTCCGACAGGAAGAAGTATCAATTGGAAAACTATCCTTTGACATGAAGGTTTCAAAATAAACGCATACAAAGATGCCAGATACTAGCTAATCCGGAGCGATGTTCAGTTACATATGAATCAGAGCAGCATCCGGCACCTCTTGAAAGATTTCTCTGGCAGCTTGACCTACTTTTGTTCTATGTTCGTCTGTGGTATATACGCGGATTACATCAAGATATACCTTCATCATCTCCGCAATATTCGAATAATCGGACAGATTACGAGAATGCCGCTTTCCGTCTATCAATTCGAAGATACTTACTTCCATAGGATCCAATTGATGGGGGTTATAAGGTACTGAAGGTAGTGTAGGTACATCAACGATTACTTGTGAAGGCGAAATATCGGCATTTGAAGCGATTTCTTGTTCTATACTTCCTCGAACTTTTGGTTTTGTCAGAATCTTGGAGACAAAATGGTCTTTTGTATGCAAAACTTTCTCAAATGCAGATTTATACAAAATACGATTGTCTAGAAGATCCACAAGTTCTGAAGCCTCTTGAGCTGCAGGTGAAGTGTTTTCATCAATACGACGAATCTGAGATAATACAGAATAGTCATGGAGTCGTAAGAATTCATTAGGTGTAGAGAAACTCGTTAGATTGAGGATGCGATCGGCAGCCTTCATCATTTGTATAAGCATAATCTCAACACTTCGAACGGTCTTGTGATAATACACATTTAGAAACATTTCATATCTTGCTACTAGGAATGATTCCAAGGCACCTCTAGCAGCCAAATCAAATTCAATCATACCTTTGTCCGAAACGAATATACTATTAGCTAGTCGGTAGATGTCAACAAGTCCATAATTAACTCCACAGTAGAAGGAGTCACGTATTAGATAGTCCATCTTGTCGGAATCTACTTGACCTGCAACAATGCCGCTAAGAACTGCATCTATCTTGTTATTCGCGCGACCACGTACTAAATCACAGATTCGGTCTTTGGAAGCAGTGCTCTCATCTAAAATGTCTGCAATTTCGCTCTCTCTTATCAGCCATTCTGTAACATCTTCATGATTTAACTCGCGCTTCTCACCAAGTACTTCTTCGAATACATGGCTAAATGGGCCATGTCCCAAGTCATGAAGAAGTGCAGCTATCCGGACATCTTGGAGTGTATCCTCAGGAATGCCCATTTGGCTGATGATTCTTCTACCAATGCGGCCTGCTATGTACATCACACCTAATGAATGACTGAAACGGGTATGCTCTGCGGTGGGATAGACAAAGTGACCTCCCGAAAGCTGCTTTACAAATCTAAGCCGCTGAAAAGCAACGGTATCGATGATTTCAGCTTCAGTAGCTGTGAGACTAATAAAACCATGAACAGGATCGTTAATATCAATATCAAACTCCAATTTGTAGAGTTCCTCCTAGAGCTTGGGCTCAAAAGATCTTATGTTCCTTATCAGAGCCTCCGTTGTTTCTAGCTCGGATATGCACAAAGGAACATGAATGCTGTCTGCGATTCTGACCGCCAAAGGATCTAATTCTTCTACTCCTTGGATGACAACAACTGCAGGTTTCACTGCTACCGATGTACCTATTTGGCTTGCCTTTATGGCTACCATCGGAGATCTCCCAGTAGAGACATTGGTAAGAATAGCTGCTCTCTGCGTAGTGCCACCATACAAACGGAGTAATTGTTTGGGAGTAAGATTAACTATTGCCTTTACGCTATCCAAAGCTGTGTACCCATATATATCACGATCGAGTAGGTTGCTATGAGTTAAGATTTTACAATCCAATTGATTCACTAATAGTCTGGCGGGAATAGGAAAACCAAATTCACGACTGTCTAGAAGAGCATCAGAAGCAATCTCTGGAGCTAAGAGCTTTTTAAAAGCTAATGCAATCCGGCTACCATTTTCTGCATCAATTTCAAGGAGACCCTCAACGAATCTGCGTATGGTGTCAACACGCGGAGATTTTCGCCGCCCACTTTCATAATCACTAATGACTGATGGGGAAACATCCAGATGTTCTGCAAGGCTTTTCTGGGAAATCTGAAATTTCTCTCGCCACCGTTTCATTACTGCACCAGGGTTATTTTCAGCTAGACATATTTCCCCGGCCATTGCTTCAGCCAATCGATGCAGTGAGTCTCCCGGTTCCATGATAATTAACAGAAGCTGTATTCACATAAGACTTTTGTAGTAGAAAGAGGGGAGATTTGCCAACCGAAGAACTCAAAGAGGTATCAGAGATTCGTCATCTTGGTTTTGTTGATGCTCTGGACATTCATTGTCGGTACAGCGGGTTCAGGAAAGTCTCTGTTAGCAGCATCCATGGAAAAATGGCTAACATCTTCTGAAATGAGTGTGACCGTAGTAAATCTGGATCCAGGCGTTGAATCTCCACCCTACACCAGCGACGTTGATATTCGTGAGTATGTAGATTACTGGGAGTTGATGGACAAGTTCAACTTAGGGCCAAACGGTGGCCTTGTAGCTTCAATAGATATGGCGGTAAATCAGATTGAAGATTTTAGGCAAGAGATACTGGATATGGGGCGGGACTATGTTATTGTAGACTGTCCCGGCCAGATGGAGCTTTTCGCATATCGAAATTCCGGCCCGCTGATGGTTTCCAGTTTGAAAGGTCAGGATATTGGTCTCTCACTCTATCTGTTAGATTCGAATATTGCTCGAACTCCAAAGGGTTACTTATCTTCTATATTGCTTGGCGTATCGATTAACATCCGTTTTGGTCTTCCTCAGTTGAACGTACTTAGTAAACCAGATATTCTCACGAAGGAAGAAGTTGACCGAATAGTAGAATGGTCAAGCAACCAATTCGTATTGGAAGAGGCCGTTGATGCCACCACGCAGGGCCTAGTACGTCAATACTCCAGATCCATACTGAGGCTTCTTGATGATACACAGCGGGGAGCAACCGTCATTCCGGTCTCTGGGAAAATGATGACCGGGATGGAGCATCTTTATGGGGAAATGCAGCGAATATTCGCTGGAGGGGAAGACTACAGTCCAGGATGGTAAGGTGTGCAATTGCCGCAGTTCTTTGTGTTTCTGAGCGGAGAAAACCAGTCGCTAGGAATAAATGAAACGGAAGCATTGCTAGAATTAAGGGGTGTAAATCCCGATATTTCTTGGTTTGGTAGACTGGGCGTTTTTGAAACTGAGGATGATCATACCAGGTTTCTTCGAAAAAGAGGGGCGATGCTCAAGTACAGTGGAGTAGTCATCGCAGAAATAAGAGCAGCAATTAAGGAAATCGAGTATATTTCCGAGTCAAAGATAGAATCCGTAATTGGGCATGAGCAATCCTTTCGCATAAGAACACAGTCCCTAGATTCCGATGATGATAAAGAATTGAGAAAAAGGATGACAGTTACTCTTGGTAGGATGATAAAAACGGTCACAGGAGCAAGCGTGTCTCTGGAAAATCCAGATGTGGAATTCCGGCTCTTTGTGCTGGGAGAGGTGGTGTTTGTCTGTAAATCGATTGAGTCTGATTTGCGTTCCCATCTTGTTAAGAAACAGTCTAAGAGGCTTCCATCATTTCATCCTTCAGTTATGAATGCGTTAGTAGCAATGTCAATGTGTAATCTAGCCAAGCTAGAAAGAAATCATGTAGTTTTGGATCCGTATTGTGGTGTTGGAGGAATACTGTTTGAAGCGTCAAGAATTGGCTGCAGAGTCATTGGGATGGATGTGGAATGGCTGCGTTTGAGGGGGGCCAAGAATAATCTCGTGAGCTTGGAAGATGGAGAATTCAACTTACTTCAAGGTGATGCCCGATCTATACCTTTGCGTGGTTGTGATAGAATTGTTACAGATCCACCGTACGGTCGGGCGAGCTCTACATATGGATCCAAAGTCAGTAATCTTCTTTCTACATTATTAGAACAGATACCCGAACTACTAAACAAAGAGGGGAGAGCTTGTATATGCAGTTGCAGCGAGATGGAGCTTTACAAGCTTGCAGAGGAGATGGGGTTTACCATTGAAAGAAAGGTTAGTATCAGAGTTCATCGAAGTCTGACCAGAGAAATAATCGTGTTGAAGAACTAAGCACCGATTATATCGCCTTCCTCCGTTCTAGGAGAAAACCATCGGAGAAAATCATCGAATTCACTTCGACTGACAAAAGACAAATGAAGACGTATTGAACCTAACGAGGGTTTGTGTTGCAGTTCATCTATTACTCTTAGTCTACCCGAGTAGGCAGCTTGTTTGTCTAGAAAAATATCAGTTTCCAAAGATTCGAGATTTCGAATTAATCTTGCGCGTACAACGTCAAGAATCTGCAAATCATAAATCAAATCCCGAATCAAATCAACCATACTACGGTTATCAGAAACGAAAACCAATGTTTTCACATGTTCTTCTGAGATGATTTCGAACGAAAGGTGTCCAAAAAGATTCGTTACTGAAGCTTCCACACGTTCAATTTCTTCTGTAGGATAGACTGGACATTCAACTCTTAGTTTCAACTTGATTTGAACACCTCAATTTTTTCTTGTGCTAGATTGCGAATTTCATCGATTGTTCCTTCATTTACCAGCATTATGTCACTTAACGCAATGACCCCACCAAGTCCTACTGAAATCTCTCGCAAGTCCCGTTCCCTGAAAGACTCCCAATCCAATGGAGCATCCTTTCGGTCACGATCCCGTAATCTCTTGAATCTTGTAGAGGGTGAAGCATGAACACAAAGAATCTTTACGGTTTCTGAGTAGTCCTCAAATACTTCAACCTCTGAAAGGCTTCTACAACCTTCGATTGTTGCGATATTAGATTCTAACTCATCGAGTTTAGGAATGCACCTCTTTGCGACAGCTCCGGGACCATCTTTTTGGCGCATATCGAGCATTACGCTTTTAGTATTGATTGAGTCGGGTTCCAATCCGCGCCGTCGGGTCTCCATTCTAATAACATCACCCATTGTAATAACGGGAATTCCAGCTTTGCTGAATTCATCAGCAACTTCGGTCTTTCCTGAGCCGGGCATACCCGCAATCAAGATTAAATCCATTGGTGTTTTATCTCCTTGAAAGGTAATCATAATAGGGGATTTTGGTTCAAAGGAGTGAATGTCACTCTTTTGATTTGCTGTATCCCTAATGGGTTTTAAGAATCAGGTATGTCCGCAGAATAATACAAGAAACTTCACAGGGACCAATGTATCCTAGGAAGGTATCCAATCTAAAGATTTGAGCAGATTTTGAGGTTCAAAAACACTATTACCCCCAAGCCAATTTTCAACTACATGGTGAATTGAGTTGAGTGATTCGGTGAGAGCCTTTCTAAGTATAGATATTGAGGATGAAGATTTGCTTTCTAGGATAAATCAAGTTCAATCGAAGCTCGACCAAGATGCTGCTAAGATGAAGCTTATGTCACAGGAAAATATCCATTTTACCTTGAAATTCTTTGGCGATACAAATCCTGGAAGACTCGACGAAATCAAAAAAAGTCTGGAGGATTTGAGCTTTCAACCTTTTAGAATTGGATTGGAAGGGGTTGGCGTCTTTCCCGCTCTTCGACGCCCAAGAATCATCTGGATCGGGGTTTCAAATAACTCGGAGAAATTCAAGCACTTGAAAAGGATGGTAGATGATAGAATTCGGAAATTGGGATATAAACCCGAGCGCAGGAAATATACACCCCATGCAACGATAGCACGGGTGCGTCATGTAAGAAACAAGCGCGATATTGTAAGCTGTATCGATGGTCTATCAGGGGTTACAATCGGTGAAATGATTATTGATTCCATTAAAATGAAGAAGAGCACCTTAACCTCTTCCGGTCCGATATACGACACTCTATGGGCAATAGAATCTAGCAGGGAGAATAGATAGGAGAAAGGTATGGTGGGCCGGGCGTGACTTGAACACGCGGTCTCATGCACCCCAAGCATGAATCAGTTTGGCTACCTGATAGTCTCAGGTAGATACCAAGCTAGACTACCGACCCGCGAGTGGTGTTCTTGCGGTGAATAGAGGGCAAGATAAAGATTACTTATTCAACAAAGATGTTTTTGGAATGTTACAACTGGTGGAATACACTCAATTGTGAGTGATTCATAAGACAAGAAATAGAAGTTTTCATGAGGGATACATTTTATGTCTACAGGTATCTTCTATCATCCCGCATATGAAAAGCATATGCTAAGTCCGGGGCATCCAGAGAGACCCGCACGTGTAAAGGCTATAATCGAAAATCTACAACAGGAATCCCTATTGAGGGATAACAGGGCACGGATTGTCACACCCTCGAAAGCACAGTTGGATTCGATATACAGCGTGCACGATGCTCAATATATCAGAAATATCAAGAATAAGTCTGAACAGGGGGGAGGATGGTTCACACTGGATACGTCATCTAACGAACACACCTATGAAGCAGCGTTACTATCCGCAGGTGGAGGAATAGATGCAGTGGAAGGGGTACTTAGCGGTTTATACGATAATGCATATGTAGTCTGTAGACCGCCAGGACATCATGCGGAGTATTCACGAGCGATGGGTTTCTGTTACATAAACAACATAGCAGTGGCTGCAAGCTATCTAATCAATGAAAAAGGACTTGATAGAGTTCTGATTTTGGACTATGATGCACATCATGGTAACGGAACACAGAATGCATTCTATTCGGATGATAGAGTTCTTTACCTTGGCATTCATCAGGATGGTAGAACACTCTTTCCTGGAACCGGTTCACTTGAAGAACTTGGAAACAATAGAGGAAAGGGGTACAACGTGAATTTCCCCATGTATCCTGGAAGTGGGGACCAGTCATATTCACTTGTCTTTGACAGCATAATTGAGGATCTATTTGATGTGTATCATCCCGAATTTCTGTTAGTTTCAGCAGGCTTCGACTGTCACTACAGCGATAGGTTGACTAACTTAGGCTTAACCATGTCAGGGATTGCAAATATCAATTCGAGGCTGGCTAAACTCGCTTCAAAACACACGGGGGGTAAGATAGCTTACTTCCTAGAGGGGGGTTATGAGCTAAATGTTCTTGCAAAAGGGTCTTCTAGCTTGGTCCGAGAGCTCCTTGATCTAAAAGGAAAATCACTGGAAAAAGGATACCAAGAGAAGAAAAAGACCATCGATTATACAAAGTCGTTGGTTGACGATGTTAGAAACCGCCTGCAAGACTTAATTTTCTGATGGCGATTCCATCTTCGGAAGGTTCCTTGTTGGGGCTTCAGCCCTTTATTCGCTCAATTTTGCCTTCGCTGGGACTATAAATAAGCCCCTCAGCGAGAAGTTTCTCTATTACCTCAACCGCTCGCTCTCGTGAAACTCCCATTTCTGAGACTCGTTGAAGTAACGCTTCTTCGCTAACAGTTGATGAATCATCCGATTCTAATTCTTTCATTGCATCGAGAATCTTGTCGGAAGAACTCCGCTGTGCGGCACTCATTGTTGAAACAAGTTTGTCGATATCAATTCTCCCCGTTCCATCCAGAGCTACCATGCGAAGTGATTCCTCCATGAGTCGGACGGCGGCCTGAGCGTCTTCTTTTGTTACTTCGGATCTCAAGCCCATTCTTGCTCTGGCCTCGGCCAGACGAACGAGTGATTCCAACTGACGTGCTGTAATTGGGACCGGGGCGCCTCCACCTTCTGCACTCTTTCGGAGACCAACGTAAAAATCCTCAATAACTTCCGCAGCCTCAGCTGTCAATCGCGGGATTACATATCTATTTGCATAGCCAATATATTTGCGAAGAAACTCTGGATCGATAGGAGGGACTCCTTCTTGGCTTTTTGTTTGCTTAAGTTGGTGCATCCCCAAAATGAACTGTGCAAGTTCGCGGTCCTTTTCTGCCTCAACTCGGTCTATGAGGATCCACAATAAGTCAAACCTCGATAGGATAGTGAATGGCAACTTGATGTTATCTTGAACCGAACGCTGGGGTTCATATCTACCAAGAGAAGGATTTGCGGCAGCCAGTATTGAGGTCCGGGCATTCAGAGTTGCGACAATACCAGCTTTAGCGATACTTACAGTATGCTGCTCCATCGCCTCGTGAATAGCAGTCCTATCATTCGGGTCCATTTTGTCAAACTCATCAATACAAGCAATGCCTTGATCTGCTAGTACCAAGGCCCCTGCTTCCAATGTCATAGCACCGGTGTCAGTATCATGAACAACGGCAGCTGTGAGTCCAGCTGCGCTTGTACCCTTTCCTGATGTATAGAGACTTCTTGATGCCAAGCTTGAAACGAATTTCAGTATCTGGCTCTTACCCGTACCAGGGTCACCAATCATCAGAATATTTGATTTGCCTCTTAAACGGGTTCCATCAGGCAGGGTCTTACCAACACCACCAAATAGGAGGAGGGCTATTGATTCTTTGATGCGTTCATGTCCATGAATAGAAGGAGCAATTGAGGCATAGATCCTCTCGTGAACATATGGGTCTTCAGCCAATTCCCTAATTCGTTTTTCATCTTCTTCAGTGATATCTACTTGTTCATATTCTTTCTCTGCGATTTCGATACCAACAGCATCAATATTGACATTGAATGTTGCCAGACGGCCTCGGCGTCTGGAAAAGTCAGGAGAAGTCTGAAGAATTCCCGTTATCCGCACCAAATCCCCGGGACGCGATAAATCTACGATATCACCTTCAAGAACAACATCCACCGACCGTGGCATTTGACCCGGTGGTAGTTCCTCGGGGGATTCTTGGATTCGGACTTTTTGCCAATCCATGAAACGGGATTTCTTCGGAAGCAGTCTCATCGAGGTTTTCTTTCCGCATACAGGGCAAATTGGAGGTTCGGTATAACGTCCGTCTTCTTGCGGCTGGGGAATTTCTTCATCACATAATCGGCATTTGAAGACAGCGTCAACTAGAAGGGGCTTAACTTCACTTGCACGCATCATAAGACCGCTAATCTGTATGAGACGACCAATATGTTTCGATCGCAAAGCCCTAAGAGCAACGTGCTCTGGATAGTTTACAATTCGCGCTCGTATTGTTCCTTCAGGGAGTCTTTGTACATAATCCGGGTCTTCAACTCTCAGAACCGATATTAGTCCATTGTTTGCTGTTTCTAAGAAGGAAGTAGGGTTCTCAGCAGCTTCGACCATGAACACATTATCGAAAGTTGAAAGGTCCTCAAAATCAATGCTTAGGCTTGTTTCATCATTGATGGACATCTGTTGAATCTGGCGCCAGTATATTAAGTTCCCGTGTTCATTCTTGTATGTTCGTAGAAACTCTTCGAAGCGCTCTTGGATACCATCTTTGGATGTTGCCATCAATTCTCACCTCGATAGATAATATGTAAGATGTGCGGCAAGGACTTACAACTGCTCCGCATTTTGCTAGTCCCGTGTTTGTGTATTTAAGCACCCGTGTTAGGCGCCCCACTCTCGAACAGCAGTCCTCCAAGAGGACAATAGTTCGACTAATTCTTCACAAAGCCACCTTTCTTCCATAGTCATGTATTCTCGCTTATCCTGATAAGCACCAGATTTGGCTACCCGAATTATTTTCGAGAGCCGTGTCTCTACCAATGAAGGAATCATACGCTGCATTTTCTCGATTTCGTCAAAACTACGCGGATCTAGTGATGTTTTATCGCTTTGGAGACGTGTCATCTTGCGTTCAAGTGCTGCATAGAGATGAGGGTGAAAAGATTGAAGTTTATGAGGGTGTCTATCTTCCGCGCGATATTGATTCTGAAGACGTCTAAGGGATTCCAATGCATCCTCTGGCGCAATGTCAACGATATCATTAGAATCAAGTTTCTCAATAATCCAGTTGGGAAGACGGGCTTCTTCGCCGGCTCTAAAAGGGCCAATCGTCCAATCTCCAATTGTTAGTTCTTCGAAATCTTGGCGGAAAATACACTTACGCTTCGCGTTGAGAAAAAGCATCAAATATCTTTGAACCATCTTTCGAGGAATATCATTCTCTGATATCAAATACAAGCCTCCATTTTCCTAGTATTGAGATTACCTAGAGGGACAAAAGCATTCCCATAATATCGAGGGATAAAGCCATCGTTCTCACGATGCCTTTAAGTTGGGTGAACTAACCACACGTATAGGTGGAACCAACACCCTCGGGGTGAATTTCTATTGGCAGAACAATAAAACAAAAAGCAACTGTCGAATTACCGAACAGGAGAAAATGTACGAATACATATTGGTATGACATTAACATCTGCAAAATTGGTTTCACCAATAAGGAGACAACGTAATAATGGAATTGGATCTCTGGACCGAAAAGTACCGCCCAAAAACACTTTCCGAAATCATAGGACAAGAATCAGTTGTACAAAGATTAATGCGATTTGTGGAAAATGGGGCTGTGCCTCATTGTCTTTTCGCGGGACCACCAGGAACCAGCAAAACAACAGCTGGGATGGCAATGGCTAGAGATTTGTTCGGGGATACCTTTGGACGCAATTTCATGGAATTGAACGCAAGTGATGAAAGAGGAATCGATGTAGTGAGAAATCAAATCAAAAGCTTTGCCAGATCCATACCTTCTGGTGATGCACCTTTCAAGATTCTAGTTCTGGATGAGGCGGACCATCTGACAGGAGATGCACAACATGCGCTTAGACGCACAATGGAATCATACGCTAGTTCATGCAGAATGATTTTGATTTGCAACTACTCCAGTAGAATAATACCACCCATTCAATCCAGATGTGCAGTTTTCAAGTTCTCGCCCTTGGATGACGAAGCCATCGTAGAAAGATTGGAATACATAGCAGATGCGGAGAATGTGAGTACAGACAAACAAGGAATTGAAGCAATACTGTATCTAGCAAATGGAGATATGCGTGCCGCCATTAATCTTCTGCAAGCAGCTTCTTCTACTGGCGAGAAAGTTACTGGTCCTGTTGTTTACAGTATATCTGGTCGTGCCAGTCCAAAGGAAGTTCGTGGTCTTCTCAAATCCTCCTCAGAGGGGAAATATGAAGAAGCAATTACTTCTATGAAGAGTCTAATTTATGAGAATGGTGTATCACCAATAGATTTGATTAGACAGATTCATCGAGAACTTCTCGGTCTAGATATGTCCAAGAAGAGGACTATGTCAACATTAGAGAAAGCAGCAGAGGCTGAATTTCGTATTTCGGAAGGTGCAAGTGGTGAAATTCAACTTGCAGCTTTGTTAGCGTACATAGGATTGGAGAATAATACTGATGAGTAAGGAGAGTCTACCTTGGCCAGAAATACATAGGCCAAAAACAGCTGAGAATCTAGTAGGCAACAGTAGAAGTATTCAAGAGCTGAGAAGGTGGATTCTTTCATGGAGGAACAACATACCTAGGAAAAGAGGGGCTCTACTAATAGGACCACCTGGTGTGGGTAAGACAGCTGCAGTGGGAGCTTTAGCCAATGACCTAAACATGGAATTAGTAGAATTTAATGCCAGTGATAAAAGAAACAAATCCAGCATAGAGAAACAGGTATGGAGAGCAGCTACCCAGCAAACTATTGATGGGAGACGACGGCTTCTCTTGCTGGACGAGGTAGATGGTCTTTCAGGTACTAGCGACAGAGGTGGTATTGGTGCAATTAAGAAAATCCTAGATCTGGCTGTCCATCCTATAGTTATGACAGCCAACAATCCCAAGAGTCGAAAGCTCAAACGACTGAGGAAAAAATCCCTCGTCTTGCATTTCAAGCCTATTGAGGCGGAAGATATGTTGATAGTCCTTGATCGCATAGCCTCCGCACACGAAGGAGAGATAAACAAAGGAACAATCAAGAGAATCTTGGAAAATTCTGAGGGGGATCTTCGTGCTGCGATTTCAGACCTTGAAACTGTGATGAAGGCAGGCTCAGTAGTTGGAATGAATGATGTTTCTCCAAGAAACGTAAGAAGGGATGTGGAAGATACACTAAGACGGCTATTCATGAGTACTGATACGAAATCTGCAAGACGAGTTGTATCTCAAGGGGATGTAAATTATGACGATTTGTTGCTTTGGCTTGAGGAGAATCTTCATCTCCATCTTAGAAAGAAACATGAACTAGAGGCAGGACTGGATGCAGTTTCGAATGCGGACCTGTTCTTAGGAAGAATAATGAGAGATCAAGAGTGGAAACTATTATCCTACGTGTATGATTTTCTTTCGGCAGGAATGGCAACAAGTCGAACGGAGACACCATTTCGTCGGGTGGAATACTCAAGGCCCTCTTGGCCACTTATGGTCTGGAAAGGTAACAGAAGTCAGAAGAAGTATTCGGATATTCTTTCCCGCGTATCGAATCTATCAAGAGTCTCTACACGAAGAGTAATGAAAACTCATGGAGAAGCCATAAGTACGATTCTCAAAAGAAATCCAAAGCTAGCAAAAGAATTCTCTGAATGGTTGAATGTGAAAAGTACCAATATTAGGAAAATGGCAAATCGTCATTGAGGCTATTCAGAGTTCTGGTTACCCGTTCAAGCATATCACTGTAATCGCGAAGTTTTCCCCGAATTCGATATAAAGCGCTAATATTCGATTTCATTTCCAGCGGTACCACCGATTCCATCAGAACAAGGCATTCTGGAGGGGCAGGATGGATTCCCCCCGAAATATCATTTCCGGATAATAGTCCACCAACAATTGAAGCGTTCATCTTATGCATTCCAACTTCAATCAATACACTAACAATCTTACGAACCATCTTCCATAGAAAACTAGTTCCATATATATCAGTCACAAAGAGTCCATTTTGGTTTCTGACAGCAATATTCAAGATGGTTGCGACATTCGTGCGATATGGGTCGGGCTTAGCGAAACCGGAGAAATCATGAGTTCCCACTAACTGCTGAGCAACCTGCTGCACCGTTGTCACATCAAGTCCTTCACTGGTTGGCCAATAATATCTATAGTGCCGAAATAGAATATCATATCGCACATTGAAATTCGGGGGCGCTTCAGCAGCTGCCCAGAGGACTATATCATCAGGCAGGATTCTATTCACTTCTTCGATTTCCAATTTTTTCTTCGTGTTAACAAGGCCAATTTGGCCTAGGCTATGAACGCCACGATCTGTTCTCCCAGCGAGCTGTATTGTCTTCGCTGTGTGTTCTTCGCCACTCCAATCGGAGAAAGCACAAATGAGCTCTCCTTGAATTGTTGCCAAATCAGGTTGTATCTGTGATCCATGGTAGCGGCTTCCCAAGTAGAAAATACGTAGTAAATATGAGGTCATGAAGTATTCACCTACTAGGATTGCCAAAGGTCAATAAGATTCTTGATAGACCGAGCGCGGAGGTCTTCGATTCTGTACCGGTAGATTTTGATTCTACCGAAAACCTTCTCTTCTACTAAATCAGCATCCATGAGGGCTTCTAAATGGGATTTCGTTGTGCTATGATTCAAGCTGACTCTCTTACAGAGTTCAGAAATGTTCAATTCTTGAGAGAGAGCAAGTTCTTTGATGATTTTCATTCTACCCTTGGATGAAAATACCTCTTCAATCGGGGGATTGGACTCGTGATCAGTAGTCATAATAGAAGCATAAGCCTCCTATTCATTCAAGAAGTCGAGCAAAAATGCTTCCAGCATTCCTGCGGGTACGTCTGAGAGACCAATAAGCGTTGTCTGCCCCCTTTGCCCTTCACCGGATCGTTTTGTGTCAATCACACCATGTGCATTCAAATCCTGAACCCATTCCCAAACCTGAGTGTGTGCGCGCGAATCTTCACCATATTCTTCACAGACAGTTCGATACATCTCTTCCACTTCACCCATTGTTACATATGCACTTCGTACTTCTTTCAGTTGGCGTGCAGCAGCCAACAACAGAAGCTTATTTTGTAGGGGCAGAGTTGAGAAAACCTCCTTTCGTAGCTCCGGGTGTGTATCAGCTTTAGCTTTTCGTGCAAAATCAGGTATTACGACATCAGAGCGCTCTGTATCAGCTTGTTTGCCAGCACGCCAAAGAATCTCTATAGCGTATCTCGCATCACCACGTTCAGAAGCTATGTCAGAAATGACCTGAAGGGTTTCTTCCATTACAGTATTATCTTTGAAAGCCATTTCTGAGCGTTGATTAATGATGTCGTAAAGTGCTTCTGAGTCATATTTCTCAAAGCGAAGAATATTGCGCTGTAAGGTGCTCAGTGTACTAGAATCGAATGCAGATTCATCTAGAGGTATATCTCGCCCAATACCAATCATTGAAAGCCTTTGGGGAGAATTGAGGCGATCATCATTCAACCGCGTCAAATCGTAGACTATGCTTCCACCCTTTTGTGTTATGAAATAGTCAAGCTCGTCAAGGATAAGCAGAAGGTATCTATCTTCAGAATCAAGAACATCCATTATGAGTTGAAGTAGCTCCTCGGGCGAATGACCTCTCCGAGGAAATTTTGGTTTGAATTCCTTGAGGATTCGCAGATAAACTAAGTACTTGCTCTTGTTTACTCTACAGTTTACATGTATTTTGTGTAGGTGAATGTTTCTTCTTCTCGCAGCACGAATCATTTGCTCCGCAAAGCGTTTTGCAACAGCTGTTTTGCCAGTACCAACAGGACCTTCAATTATGAATTTGTGGCTGGTCTTTCCAGGGGAGGTTATCAGCGTTTTGAAGCTCCGAGCTAGTGTCCGAAGCTCATTCTCTCGATGAGGTAAAGTTTCTGGCACATAGTCTATTGATAGATATTGCTCCGATTTGAATACTGTATGTCTGCTGAGTTCATCTTCAACAAAATCTACCGGCATTACATTCAAAGAATTTTGAGGGGCAGATACTTAAAAGCATTTTGTGGTTTATACGTTTAATCGAATACTCGTATAGGAGGTGACCGAAAGTATTAGTGGCGAGTTCCTCACTCAAGATCCATATCATCGTCACAAAGACTCATTGGGGTCATAACAGTCATCACTCGCCTAGAAATCTATAGAGGGTATTCCCTTAAAGATGATGAAAAACGAAAATGGTGCGGCCGCCGGGATTTGAATTCCCGCGGGCATAACATTCCCGTCTCGGGTCGGAAGCTTGGGAAGCTTCAGTCCTAACCATGCTAGACCACGGCCGCCAAAATGGCTGAATTCAGGATTGTGATAAAAGCATATCGAAAGACACTAATGAATATCCAAGAGGTTGAATCCATGACAAGCAAAGAAACGGGTTATGGCCACCATGTCAAGCCTTATGTGGTGCTCACATTAAATCATTTTTTGAGTGTCACATAAATGTCCTCTAAGAACCTTTCAGTAAAGTTCTGGCAAGGTAACAAAGCCTGTGCTGAAGGGGCTCTCGCTGCAGGTTGTCGTTTCTTTTCAGGATACCCAATAACCCCCGCATCAGAAATCGCAGAGGTAATGTCGGAAAGACTTCCTGAAGAAAATGGGGTGTATCTTCAAATGGAAGACGAAATAGGCGCCATCTCAGCAATTATTGGGGCTTCCTGGGGTGGAAGAATGTCGATGACTGCCACGTCGGGGCCGGGTTTCAGTTTGATGCAGGAGAATCTCGGATATGCTATTATGACCGAGACACCATGTGTCATAGTAAACGTTCAGAGGGCGGGCCCTAGTACTGGTCAAGCTACTAAGGCAGCTCAAGGAGATTTCATGCAATCTAGGTGGGGAACACATGGAGATCACGAGAGTGTTGTCCTAGCTCCAAATTCTGCACAAGAAATGTATGATCTTACGATTAGGGGATTTGAAATTGCAGAAAAACTGAGACATCCAGTAATCGTCTTGGCTGACGAGGTGGTCGCACATTCTAGGGAGAGAGTCCAAATTGATGATACAATAGATAGGACGGTATCACGAAAACTGGCCAAGGAGGGCAACTTGCCATTCGGAGCAGTAGATAAAACGGGGCATTCAATTATGCCGAGATTTGGGGATGGGCATAAATTGCTAATAACCGGATCGACTCACGATAGAAAAGGATTCAGGGAAACTGCAAACCCGGAAGTTCATGATAAGTTGGTTCGGCGAATAACTACGAAAATCAGGAACAATTCCCAGTTTCTCAAGGACACGGTCATCACAGGTCCGGAGAGAGCAGAATGGGGTATAATCTCCTTTGGATGTACTTCAAGAACAGTAGAACAGGTAATTACAGAAAACCATGAACAAGTTTCATTAAAATCTATGAGACTTAGAACACTCTGGCCATTTCCGGATGATGAGGTTTTGAAGTTTGCATCCACGGTAGAACAACTATTGGTTCCGGAGCTGAATTTAGGACAATTGAGTCGAGAGGTGTCTCGGGCAATTGATGGGGAAGTCAATGTAGTACCATTGAGAAAAATCGGTGGAGGTCGTGTGATAGACCCATCTGATATATTGCGCAAAGTATCCTGATTTGTAACAGGAATCGACACAGGTGATCCTTGAGCTTTGATTGTAGTAATTGTAATACGTGTCTCCATCCATATAACTATCTGCGTAGATATAGTCTGATTGACGCGATAAGGATGACAGACATTTAATAAAAGCTGATGGGGACCCGGAGAAAGATGCAAAGGTAAGCCGATTTGAATAGTGGGCGCTTGGGTCAGATTCGCGAAAATATTGGTTGCAACCCGTACGCCTTCAATTTCCGCAGAAACATAAACTGTAGATATGCTTGTATTATCCCAATCAACCATTAGCAGGTCAAATGATAGCTCATCATTATACCTAGCTTGAAAATTAGAACAGCTTGCATTCATATCGTCTATTACTATAAGCGTGAAATAGGAGGGGTTTCTGAACATGTAGCTTGTGTTGAGGGATTCATAACTGATTTGATATGGACCTAAGGAAATATTGGTGGGTATGTTCAAGTTTGCAATTTTTGTTGAATTCATAGAGACTTCGATTGATAGATTGCAGCGAAGATTATCATTGGTTAGTAGAATATCAATTGAAGTAGGAAATGTGCTTTCAGAAACTACTTGAAAGGAAAGGGTCAAAGTTGAGTTTCTAAAGGCATCTAGAGAAGAATTTTGTAACTTGAAAACTAGTGAATGATGGAGATCGATTGTATGCCAGTACATTCGTTCTTCAGAATACTTGGCTGGGGAAGATCCCAAGTGAAAGCAAAAATCATATGGGCCGGTGGAATAGGAAGAGTACACTATCCAGCTGAGAGTAGCTACGCCTTCAAAATCGGTCAAAGCCGTTGTCAAAGTATTATTCAGATAATCAGTTACTACAATCTGAATATCAGTTAAGGGCATATTCATTGGATTTAGGACAGTTGCATTCATTGCTATTTCGCTATCCAAAAAGGCCTGTGTCACATTTTCCGTAATGATAACTGGAAGATAATAGATAGTGAAATTATAGGAGAATGTGCGGCTAGTATAGAATATTGATTCATTGGAAATAATCAGAAGAGAGCTTTCGCCCCACAATTCCTGAGGGATTGAGTAGTTGTAACATAAAATTCCGGATTCATTTGTATATAACAAAGATGTAGATACGGAGTAGTTGTTGTTTGTAATCTCTAATGAAATAGGATGGTTTGCCACGTTTTCATTAGTCAGTAAATCTTGGAAAGACAAGATGAATTCAACATTTTTTCCTGCCAGCGCCTTACCTTTTATGGAAATATTAGAGTCAATAGGTCGAGTTTCAGCTTCAATTATCAAACTCGTATTTACGGATGCATAGTTTGGATTGGTTGCTTGAATAAGAACGCTATAGTTACCGGGAGGAACTTCAAAGGGAATAGAACAATTGTATTTGCCATCCTGCAGGTGGTCTATTGTTCCGTTTGAAAAGGCGGTTGACCACGTAAGCGAGCTATCAGTAATTGCTTTGTTTTTTCCATTGACGTGTTGAACAACTATATTTGCAGAATCAGAATGGTTTCCGTTAGAAGATAGGCAATATACAGATGGATCAGCAGATAGAACAGTAAGTGAAGAGTTGGCAGGCAAAATAGACACAATGAAAGAATCAGAGAAAGGAACGAAAGAATCGGTACCGTTGCTTTCTAGAGACAAGTTGTAATCTCCAGTCGGAAGACTTGCATTATTGAGATCGAAAAGGATATGGCCGGTGGCATTTACTGTCGGTAACCAGTTGGCAACACATCGATTGCCAGAGTCATATAGCTTTGCCATAACAGGAACACCTTGTTCAAACACGTCTTGATTGTACCTAGACCCCAATTTGAATACAAATGTATGATTCAATCCATATTCGAATTCAAGTGGATTGATTGGTGAAGCCAACAGATTGCCTCTTGTAAAATTGATTTGAATGGTTTCACTTTCGCCATGAGTGTACTTGTCATACATTTCAACATCGAACATAGCATGTCCAGTACTGCCATTGACACCAGGTGAAACGGTATTCGGGGTTAATACAAAAGAAGACTGAAGAATTCTAGGGTCGGGAGACGGAGGAATAAAATAAGCGTCTTCATAAATCTGCTGTGAATCCTCAGATACAGTAAACGACACATAACACCAACCATCACTCCCAAAATCTGCAGTAAGCTTCGCGGCCATTTCGATAGTCTCTCCGACTTCATAAACCATCTGATCTGTCTGGAAGTAATCGAGTTGGAAATAGAAGGCTGAAACTGGCATAACGAAAGCTAGAAGGACAACACATGATATTTGAATGAGTAGCAGGGGCTTAACTTGCATTGCTTCCACTATAGTTGATTTGTATGCTCTCTAAAAAAGGCCCCAAGCTGCTAACGACAAGTTTAATTCGGACCCCAAACGAGGGTTATTCGTCTCGATTATGGAGAGCTCTGGATATGGTTGTTAAACTTGAAAATGCCAAAATTAAATCAATGGAAGAAACTGAAACAAAGAATCTAAGGCTTTTAGAAATATCTTCACGTAAAGGGGAGGCAAATCTGACTCTTGAATTGCCAGAAGTGCTTTGCGAGACATTAGATTCAGAAGAACCAGTAGATGTGCACATCTCACCACGAGAAACAAAGAGGGGGAGCCAGTCCAGTATCTATGCCAAAGGCACGATTTTCAAAATCGAAGGCGAGGAGGATCTAAGGGTGGTAGGTTCTATTGGGGGGTTAAGAATGGTGATTAGCATTAAAGGAGCATCTTCAACTGAAAGACGATCATTTGAATCAGAAGAATTCTATATAGCTATTTCGTAAGCCTTGAGGGGAAAAGAAAAATCGAAAACAATTGAAGCGGTTTTTGTTCGTTCCCCTGGCATAGCATTGATAGTTGGTATCATTGGTAGGACTAAGAGTTTTTGGAGAATAGTTTCGGTTCACCCCCATTCCCAGTAGGCCGTCTTTGACTGGTAATAGGTAAGTAGAGATATGATTGAATGTATAATCCATTGTTTTCTCCGTACAAAGAAGTTGTGAAATCCAAAAGGGGATAGACTACACAGGATATAATCGGGTATTACGCTTTGACAGACAACTCTGCTGATTCATATCGAGAGCTTCTTGGCACTTGTCCGGATTGTTCTGGTGCTCTCGCAACAAGTGATGGATATATCGTCTGTCTAGACTGTGGACTAGTAGTATCAAGAGAATACGTAAATCCTTCATATCAGATGGGGCAACAGAAGTCAGATGATAGCCCCGATGCAGCGATGTATGTATCGTTAGGAAATAGAATGCATATAGTAGATGGGCTGGGAAGCTATATTGGATTTCACAGGGACAAATACTTCCGTGATTCTAAAGGTAGTGCATTATCAGGAAGGATTCAGAAGAAATTCCAACGTTTGAAGAGTGTATATAGTACTAGAATCAGAATAGGGGACGATGAAGCTAAGTATCGGGCACTACGAACGCTCAATCGCGTTTCTAAGCTCCTGATGATAAGCGAACAAGTTCGAAATCGAACCGCCTACTTGTACAAGAAACTGGTAAACGAAGCAGAAGACAAGATGACTAACAATATCATCTTAATTGCAGTTTGTCTTCTTATGGCCGTTAGGGAATTCAAAGAAGAGGCTCCAATAACGCTCGAGGAGATAGCCGAAACTTTCGATAAGTGTGGTCACAGGGTCAGTGTTCGGACCATAGTCAGGGAAGCGATTAATCTTCGGTCAGCGACCGGATATGTTCCAAGAATTCGAAAGCCGAGGGAATATGTGCCCAGAATACTATCTATGTTAATGAATAAGTCAGAAGTGGTTGAGAGAGTTCAATCAAGAGATTGGGAACCAAAGGAATACGAGAACAAGCTGAGGAAAATTCTAATGAAAATTTTGAGGGGATTTCCATCCTCACGAAGAGGGGGCAGAAATCCATTTATTTTTGCTGTGTCCGCAGCCTATGCTGCTGACAGAGTCATATCTATCAAAGCAGGAAAACAATCGGTATTAACACAGAAACTCACTTCTGAAGCAACTGATGTGGCAGAATATAGCATTCGTGATCATTTCGGAGTAATCAAGAAATGTATTAGGATAACAAGTCAGTAGTGTATCCAATCAGGAGGCGCAACTCAAACTAGATTTCTCAATTTGAAGGGGGGCTTAAATCCGTAGCCCTAAACCGGTGATGGGAACTGGAATCATCTCTGACTTCATTTCGCGGCGTGATAAACAACTAACATTGGTTCGTATCTTGATGTGAAAAACAATGGGCTCTGATACAGTTGATAAGAAGATGATGTCAAGAAACAGGCAAGATGTAAAACTATTGGAATGTCCTAAAACCCGTTGTGTTGAATGTGAAAGTTACAAAGAGGGGGAATGTCAGAGAATTCGCCAATGGAAAGAGCAGAAAGAATACGACACTCGTTTAGTACTACTTGAAACTGAGAGAGGCTATATTCATCTTGCGCCTTCAAATAGGAAACAAGTGAAAGGCCCCCCTTGGTTAACAAAGGGATGGGACTCGGCGTATTTGAGTCAAAGCGCGAGGCTTTCTTTGTCAGGAATTGTGGATGCATATCGAGTAGGAGCGTATCTAGTCTATTTCGTTAGAGGTGATCATAGCAAGGCACCAGTTCATCATGCAATACCAATGCTAAGAACACCGCTCGAACATTCCCTGTTTGAGGAGGTTTTTATGGAGTACCCCCAGATAGAAGGGGAGAGTCCCTTTGTAAGGGGGGGTTTGAATGATAGGCTAACTAACGAGAAGGAAATCATCTTTGATCATCTTTCTGAAATCATTCCTGAAATGAATAATGATATGAAAACACGAA
Organism: Candidatus Lokiarchaeota archaeon; assembly: GCA_014730275.1. NCBI lineage: Archaea > Promethearchaeati > Promethearchaeota > Promethearchaeota archaeon. The sequence continues at coordinate 27,837 of WJIL01000117.1, forward strand.
TTTCCCATATCGTTGCTCATCGCAAATCTGTTCTTGCTCCTATTTTCCCCCTCCTGTTTGACGAGGAGGTCGAAGAGGTTTTCTTGAGTAGACCGGGAGCCGATATCTATTTCGATCATTGTCGACTAGGACGGTGTGATACCGAAATTACCTTTGAGAATGAGGATGTTAATCGGTTTATGACGTTCATACGAGCTGAAAGCAACTTCCATCTTGATCATAACAATCCGTCATTGAAGACAGAAATTGGACTTGCTGATGTGCTCTTGCGGGTATCAGCTGCTATTCCCCCATTAAGCCCAGATGGACTAACTCTAGAAATCAGGCGTGCACGTTCGAATCCCTTTACCATTGTAGATCTTGTGAAGAATAGGACTCTCTCGATAGGAACTGCAGCTTTTTTGATATCGGCAATACATGCAAGAGCGAACATAACAATTACAGGTGAGCCAGGTAGTGGAAAAACTACTCTCCTCAATGCCCTTGATATGATGACTCCTCCCCACTGGCGGAAACTGTATGTTGAGGATGCAATTGAAAGTCGTCTATGGAAGAACCATAAACAGACAAGATTCAGGGTTTCGCCTTATGATGAGGGGAAAGCAGGGCTAAGTAAGACCCATGAAATTGTGAAATGTCTACATCGCTCTCCAGACTACATGATTCTTGGAGAAATTCAGACGTCCGAGCATAGCTCAGCTCTTTTTCAAGCATTAGCCGCCGGACTGCGAACCATCCAAACTTGCCACAGTAGGAATTCATCATGTTTGATATCGCGTTGGAGAGATTCACATGGAATTAGTGAACACGAGATTGCAATGATGGATTTGATAGTTACAATGAAACAGAGAGAACCAGGTATTTCGGACCGACATGTTGCAGAGGTAGCGAAGATTCAACGAAAAAGAGAGAATGGTTTGATAGTTTTTGACGGTTTGACCGTTCTCTATGAGAAGAGTGGTAAATCAGATTACGCTAATGTTCTCGAACTAGATGAAAGCTATATTCCCAAAAACAATGAAGGTTCGATTGAAGAGAATCTTGAAATGTTAGTAAGCGGGCATCATAAGGATTGGCCGCGAATTTTCGGTGAAATATGAGAAAGAATCTATATGCCTGGGGGATCTTGTTTCGGGGTCGATTTTGGCAGGTGAACGGTGAGACATTAAATATTCACACGGTTCCCAAAACTATAGGAAATGGTTTGTCATGATTTTCGAATATCAAGAGAATAATCCGACTCTGTTGGGTTAAAATAGTGCATTAACAACTTGCTATTGAGAATGTTGATAATGACAGGAAGAAGCAATCCTCTGCAAGATACTAGAGGCGGCCCCCTTGTTGAAGAGAGTCTATTGTTGGGAATAGCGGTTGTTACAGTTTCTATTGTAATTGCAGTTATATTGCAAGCTACTGGATGGGCTCAAGAGGTCATCTCGGATCTGCTTGGATTGTTAGAAGACAGTTGGAGCAATTTATCAGATCTGTTGAATCCCTAGCAATTTGATGTTCTTTCCTGAAAGCGAATCCCACTATTCTTTGCTTGCTTCTTTGTAAATGCAAGGATTCTTCCTCAACATCACAAATGTGAAATACTGCAGTAGGAGTTATTGGAGATTGATTAGGAAAATCAAATGCCGTTGAGAAAGGCTTATTTGAGCTGAAAATGGTGCTGTCCCGCTCCGAGCTGGCGCAACGAAGCTCCGGTAGAGGTCTTGGGTATTTGCCCTAAGGCTACCGAGTGTAGTCCGGCCCAGCATGAGGGACTCTCGATCCCTCGACCCGGGTTCAAGTCCCGGCCGGAGCACCAATTATTCCTATCCTAGGAGATATCTCTTTCTGAGAGGGGGCAACAAGACCAGTGAAAATGAGAAGGCTATGGATAAGGTGAAAGGAAGCAAACCAAAACCATTCGATTTACTAATATCGAAACCCGTTACTTCGATTTCGAGAAAACCATCGTAGTCTTTGATTCCTTGAGTTGATTCTATATGGTATTCTAGGGTGTAAGTACCTGGATGATTAGGAATTCCAAGCGAAAGATCCAACAAGCCACTTTTTGACGTTCTGGTGCGGTAGCTCTGGTTTAACCATTTATAGGTAGTCTGTAAGCCCTCAATCATAGAGCCATTGAGGGCTAGCAGCATCATTTTGACAGAAATTCGCTTCTCCATCGGTATGAATCGGGATGAAATAGACCATGGAACAACCGGGATGCTATGCGATACGTTAATCTGGAAGATTCGGGTTCTATTTAGAATGAAGCCAGATTTGTTTCCTCCATAATGCAGAGCAATGGAGTGGTAACCTTCTTTTTCGGGGATAGTGATGCTGCCCGAGATTTGGCCATTTCCATCACTATGAACTGCTCCGTACTCATTGTTATTCATCAGGATCTGAACTTCACTGTAAAATATAGGACCATATGAATCAGTCAATGAAACTAGAAAGGAGATAGTCTGTCCGGGTGCTGCATAACCCATTGTACTACAATATAGGAATTCGAATTCGGGCTGAGACCAAACATAAACTTGGAAAGAATAAGTATGATTCAATAAATAGGGCATATCGTAAATGTGAAGCAAAAGGTCTCTGCTTCCAAGTTGTTTTGTAAAGAAAATAGTAAAAGAATAAATTCCGTTTTCTTGTCGAATTCCTGAAGCATTCTCTCTTGAAATTGTATCAGTTATGGTTACATTTGCGCGTGGAATTGGGCGATTAAAAGCGTCGCGTAACTCCATCGTTATTATATTAGGGGAATTCACAGTCAGTGTTTCTTTCTCATCAAAATCTACGAAGCAAGGGCTTGATAATATGATTGTTCGAAAAGAGTCCGATGCTTCATACCGTTCACTACCATGATAGTGTATACTCATTGTATGATTGCCTACACTGAATGACTCATTGAAATGAACGTCTACGAAAGCAGTGCCATAGGTTGTAGTGAATTGAGTGTCATAATATTCATTGTTGATTCTAATCTCAATACTTGCATTTCTTACTGATTCTTCTCCTGATGATAGGGTAACAGAAAAGCGATGGCTATCGTTAAGTCTGCTATAGAGTGTGGTATTATCTGAGATGAAAATTTTCGTTGCCTTTTTCTCTAAAGTAAAACCAACACTTGAATGACTAGGCTGGAGATACTCAGTGGAGTTTCCGCCGTACATTATGTTGATTGTATTATAACCAAGATTAGCCCAAGATAGATTGCATTCTAAAAAGAGTTCGAATGAACCATTCTCGCCTGTGAAAGTAGATTGAATTGTTTGACCACCGCTCAAAAGCCTGATTAGTTGAGAATTCAAAGGAAATCCTGTATCGTCAGTCAGGCGTACAGACATGTTAAGAGTATCAAACGGATGTAGACTGTTGTTATGAATGGTTGGTGTGATAGTAGTAGATGATAGTATGGTAATAACCGTCCATTGTACTGATGGAGAAAGGGCCAAGGTTTCGTTCCCCCGGAAGGTTATGTTGAGGGTTGTTTCGCCTAAGGGATGGATAATCGGTATTTGCCATTCAACAGATGCAAAACCATTTTCGTCGGTTATTGAGGAACCAATATAGGTGTCGTACGTTTGGTCAAAAAATTCTACCTCTTGATTAGAAACTGGATCGCCGTAGGTTCCATTTTGAAGAAGGTAGCATTCAATGGTAATCTTTTCGCCTCGAGCATAAGCGGGAGTTTCACTTCCTTCGACCGGAACTGAATTGCATGACAAAAAGATGAAAAGCAATACAGCTACTATCATCACGAATCTTGATTCTGCTGAATCAAAACTCATCCTGATTTCTTGAGATGTGCTGTTCAACATTTCCAGATTCCAACCCAACTCATAATTTGACATGACTCTATTAACCTCGTACAATTCAGAGCGGGTGTATTTTGGGAAACGAGATTAGCGCGAAGATATGAATATCGAGTATTTGGTGACTTCATATTACTTAGTACGGTACATCTCAACAGGTCATCCTGATAGATTTAGCTTCTAAATGCGAATGGAGAGAGAAAGAATTGCAAACATGCTTGAAGGCCTGTGGGGTATCTTAGGAAATGGATATCAAGTTTTCAAAGTGTATACGAATCATATGGCCAATTTCAACCGTATCTTCAGTATTTTATTTTGTAATGGCATATATCCTACCAATCACAGACGTTGCGCCGCCATTAGCTGTACCTATGAGAGCCTTGGTCGAAAGTCTTCTTCTTCTATTTCCTCCGATTACTGGGGGCGTTGTGATAGGTTCTAGAATCAAATCTCAGAAGATATCCACGTCGATAGAAAATGATATTCTTGTTGTACAGCTGGACAGGTCTATCCTTGCAACCTGTGTTCTTCAACTCAATTCGGTTACCGAATCTGTGAAGATTGACGAAAAGGGAGAGCACAAATACGTAGTATCAGCACTTCTTGCACTTCGTGAAGGTATGGATGATTATACGTCTATGGCATATGAAGTGGGTACTATCAATCAAGAACCTTTCATCCGGCTATTCATAACAGCGCGGGGAGATTCAGTCACAAGCCTGCGACAGCAGCTCCAAATCGATTCTACTAGATGCGAAGCTATCTTACGCAGCACGCTCAATACAGTTGAGGTAAGAAGATTAAGAGGGGAAGAACTAAGAGAAGCTATTGAGACCATGCGTGAAACGAATCTAGAAACGCGACGAGATGACCGAACTAGCCGGGATGAAACTCATAAGAGAATCATTGTTGTTACTGGAACTCCGAGTGTCAATCCTAAAGAAGAAACCTCACAGATAGGAACGTTTCTAGTAGGTCTTCTAAGACAAGGATACAATGCAAGTCTGACTTGTGCATTCAAGCCTGCAAATCCCGGAAGGGAGAAGAGGGCATTGGAAAATCGCTGGAAGAAAATTCGTAGAAAGGAGCGTGAGAAGAGGGAATCGCTCTCTGATTATGCTATGAAAGAGAGGTTGCTGGAGGAGTACAAAGAAATAGGTAATGTTGACGCATGGTTTGAAGCGGGGATCTACGTAGTAATACAAGCTAACTCGCCAAATGAGTTGAGACTTGTTGAAGAAGGCGTTAGGGGGCTTCTAATATCGATATGGGGGGAGAAGGGGTCTATTTCACTAGAATCCGCGAAATTGGGAGGTAGAAACAGCTATCGAGTATTGAACAGACGAGCTGTGAAAAGTTCCAAAATACATTTGAAAAGGCTTGTTGCCTACTTCAACACACCGTCTCAGCAGCTGCCAGTAGTGTCAGGAAAGGCTGCACCATTCTTTTCTATTCCGGAAAATGAGATTATCGAAAATGAGTTGGTGATTGGACGAGCAGTATTCAATTCTCGATGTCTTGGTAAGGTAGGATTAAAGAAGGATTGGCTCAGAGAGCATATAGCAGTGATGGGAGCAACAGGCACAGGAAAAACCACATTGGTAAAGAGACTCATTGCCGAGTTAAGTATCAAAACGGAAGTCCCATGGTTAGTATTCGATGTAAAGGGTTCTGAATATTCGGATCTTCAAGAAGGCGGATTTGGGTCGGTTGATGTTTTGATCCCTGGTGCGGAAGATGATTTCGTTCTGAACCTTTTTGCGCCAGAAGGAGACAGTCCCGAAAGGCACGCACATATTACTTTCACCATTATCAGAGAGCTATTGAATGAGAGGGATGTTTCATCTGAGCTTTCACCAGCCATGGAAAGACTTCTACGAGAATCTGTGGAGAAAGTAGTCCTAGAAGAAGAGGAGAAGACAGTGGCTTCTCTTGAACGAAGAATCTCGTCTTTGGATGCCAGAAGCCGCATTTCCGAAATGACTAGGGATGCATTGATAAACCGACTTCAAGTCTTGTTCAGAGAGCCCTTAGCTACAGTTTTTGGACCGGGGAAAAGGACGTTAGAAATTTCAACATTACTTGACAGAAGAGTCATTGTAGATTTGAGTTATGTAGCGCGGATTGGCGGCATGGATGCAGCGAGGCTCTTGTACAATGTCATTGTGAAAAGAGTCTTTGATTCTGCGATGCAGAGAGGTGTAACTGAAGGGCTTCGACATGTTGTGGTTCTTGAGGAGGCGTACAATTTGGTGCCGGAGAGTTACACGAGAAGTTCAGCTGCAGATGTCACAACGGGAGAGTCCATGGTCATGCTTCAAAGAGCAACTGGACAGGCTGTCGTGGTGGTTTCAACAAGACCGAACATATCATCGAATATTCTAGCCAATACTTCTACGAAAATCACTTTTAGATTACCCTATGATAGCGCTGTTGGTAGAAAATATCTTTCTCTAGATGATAGACAGGAGGAATATTTACAGTCACTTAGCGTAGGCAATGCTTTGATTAAATTGCCAGATGTGAGTGTCTTTGAAATTGAAACGCTGATGCCGCAATATGGTCAGCAGGAATCTACATCACGTATTTGCAATCAGATTGACAATAAGATCAGTAAAGGGGCTGATTCTGTTTGTGTTGAAAAGGGAGAGGCACCTAAGAGAAGAGAACATGTCTTAGGAGAGATATCTGGATTAGTAACTGGGTATCTTGCATCCCATGATTTTGTAACGAAAGGGCAATTGGAGGAGTTCTTGGCCAATCTCAACTATGGTGACATTGATATGACACAGGAAGAGCTCATCGAGGAGCTCATATCACTTTCAATAATCCAGAGGGAGGCACTTCCTGTCGTTAAGGGGGGCTTTGTATTCTCTGTCCCGGGTAACGCCAACGAATCAATAGAAGCAGCAATATCAGAGTACATACTGGAGAAATCGAATGAGATACGCAAATTCGAACATGATGGTTCAGAAACCTCTCCTAATTTTCTTGTGGAGAGTAACGCCATTTTGATAGTACCTGAACGGATTAGAATATCATCTATTGAAGAAATACTTAGTACAATTAAAAAATGTATGAGGAAAATGGGGAATACAATTGAAGAATTGTATGTAATAGTTAGAGGAAGCATTGCGGCAGCGAAAGTTCGTGAAAGAATTGAAGGAATCGATGGATTCGATTCTGTAACCATCATACCTGCGTTTCAGAGCTCAATTGATAGAATGATCAGTACGTGCACGGGTTCCCAAATGGGTGAGAAATCGACTATTGAAAAGAGCCACGAAATTGAGTCGCCTTTGGAGCAGTCCAACAAGACAATCAAGAAATCGAAAGCAAGCATTGGTGGAAGAATCTGGTTTGGTTTATTGCGGGAATTCCTTTCCGTTTCTGGAGGAGCAACTGAGTGGGGGGATTTTCTCAGGTTCATTAGTACAACAGCCATTCAATCAAAAAAGGCAAGATCCGTTCCATTACATGAAAGCGATGGCATGCGAGCTCTTTCCCAGATGATCAAGGCAGGGGAGTGTCATCTTTTGAGATTGACCAAAGAGTCGAAACTGCACAATTTAGGGCCAGGTCGTTGGGTACTTGGAGCGAAGAAGTTTCGAAACATCAAGTCAATAGCTTTAGATAGTATTGAGCAAAAATTGAAAAGTATTGAGAGAAAAATCGTGTCGAATCATTATCCTTTCGATTTTTGTGTAGGGAACAAGTCTTATGCGATATTGCCTGAAAAAAGCAGACTGAAACGTATAATCAGTTCAAATTCAGAAGCAACCTGCGATTCATGTGAAACACATGAGGCGGTATGTATTTTGGGAGATTCCAGTGTAGTGGAAGATGATGCTACTATACCAGACAATGTAACAATTAGGTATTGGAGAGAAGGAATTTCTTCCAATTTAGGGAGTTTGTTCATGGTTGAATGAGTGTACAAACCGGTGTTTTACCTTTTAGAAGATCAGATAACCTGCCAGAGATATTCAAATTGAAGATGGCAATTCTTGTACTTTGATTTATGGTGAGTAATTCCCTAACTTTATTGTTCATACCCCCAGTGACATCTACAGATGAAGATGGGCCAGTGCTGGATAAGACTTCTTTCATCTCCTTGGAGTGTATTACAGGTATTACTTTTGCATGGGGAGTATTATCGGGATTTTCATCAAAAACGCCATCCACATCTGTTCCGATGTAAACCCCCAGTGGATTAAGTCTGTTGGCCAAGTATACTACAATTGTATCTCCACTCAATATGGAAGCTCCCAGAGTCTCATCAAAACATACATCACCATGAGTAACTACGAGGAAATCGGAATTCAGTGCTTTTTCAATCAACGAACAGGGAAAATGCCGTATATTGGTATCTCTGAGATAAGTGAAAGCGAAAGGTGGAAAAGCAACAGCCGGTAGACCTGAATCCTGCAAAGAGCCAACTACTTCCGAAGAAAGAAGTGACATATTCTTCCGGATTTTGGGTATACCAGCCAAACGTTTTCGCCTTGGCGTGTTAGGGTTGCCAAACCCATAACGACTAGCTGGTTGATGACCGTGGGCCCCACCGCCCAGCACAGCTATCATTGGGCCGTTGTGAATGCTTAGTTCTCGTGCTATTCGATTTATCCGATCCTTGTTGACAGATGGGGGATATTCGCCCTTGTTGGTAATTACTGAACCGCCGAGCTTCACAATCATTAGGTCATTCAAGAGACTAGCCTACCGGTATTTCCTGGATACGGAAACCAAATAACGTCTTTTACTCTTTTCTTTTGTTTCAAGGGACCATGCATAAGACAAGCTTTTTATCCAGATTGAAAAAGGTTGCAGAAGACACCTACCAAGACGGGTGCGATTCCAAATGTCACAAAGAGCAAGAATAAGGTTGTCAAGTACGAGCACTGAACATCTAGATGATGTATGCAGTCAGATTAAGCGCATTACCCGCAAGACAGGTGTCCGTATGGCCGGACCCATTCCCTTACCTACTAGAAGAATGGTTGTTCCTACTCGAAAAACTCCGTGTGGACAAGGATCCCAATCTTGGGACAAGTGGGAGATGAGAATCCACAAACGCTTGATTGATATTGATGCGGACGAAAGAGCCATTAGACAAATCATGCGTGTAAAGATACCAGATTCTGTATACATTGAAATAGAGCTTACTGGTTAATGGAAAGCTTTCCCAGATTGAAGCTTCTTATACGCATTGGCTTCAGTATTTGAAGTTGAACAACGAGATATCAGGAGAATTTCAGCGTGTGTGGTATTGTAGGTGTCGTCCAAAAGCGTGGAGAAGTTGCACCTTTTCTTCATCAGGCATTAAAACGACTCGAGTATAGAGGATATGATTCAGTAGGTTTGACAACCATCTACGAAGGAAAGCTTCACACTAAGAAGGATAAGGGAAAAATAGACGAGGTTCACAAACGACTGAATCTCGATGATTTGCCAGGAAAGATGGGAATAGGCCATACTAGATGGGCAACTCATGGCGTTCCTTCTCTTGTAAACGCACACCCACATTTTGATTGTGATAACAGAGTTGCTGTTGTGCACAATGGTGTAATAGATAATTTCATGAAGTTAAGAAAAGAATTGAAGAAAAACCACGAATTCGAATCGGAAACAGACACAGAAGTAATTCCTCACATGATTGAAGACCTACTTGAACAGGGTTACGATTTGAAAGAAGCTGTTGCTGAAGTCACGACAAGAATAGATGGCACATATGCAATAGTAGCTATGAGAGTAGAAGAACCAAATCGTATAGTTTGCACAAGAGATGGGAATCCCCTGGTGATTGGGAAGGGAGAAGATGCATCATATGTCTCATCAGATATTCCGGCTTTTCTTCCTATGACAAGAGACATGATTCTTCTGTTGGACGGAGAAATTGCGACAATTACTCAACAGGATATTGAAATTGAGAAACTCTTTGATGGTTCTAAAGTTGAAAGGGATGCTGTAAAAATCAGCTGGACTGCTGACCAAGCCGAAAAAGCGGGTTTTCCTCATTTTATGCTGAAGGAAATTCATGAGCAGCCGGATGCCGTACGGAACACTCTCAGACTCCGCAACGAAACAATTGAGAAGGCCGCAGAGATGATTTTCAATTCTGAGCGGATTTATGTAATAGCGATGGGAACTTCAGGTCATGCAGGAATGGCCTGTAGACATATGTTTGCATCGATATCAGAAATCGTTCCGGTTTTTGAGCTAGCAAGCGATTTTGAAGACACAATATATGATACCTTGTCTGAAGACGATTTAGTACTAGCAATTACTCAGTCAGGTGAAACTACTGATACGGTGAGCGCAGCTAAGTATGCGAAGAAATTTGGTTCAACTGTTATTGCAGTGACCAATGTTGTAGGTAGCTCAATCACGAGGGTAGCAGATCACACAATAATCACACAAGCGGGACCGGAAATTGGAGTGGCTGCTACTAAAACATTCATGGTCCAATTAACTGCGTTGGCCCAGATTGCTATTGAGCTAGGTCGTTTTTCCGGGTCAAAAAAGGAACTCATTGAGAGAAAGGAAAAATCCCTTGAGGAAATCCCTGAGGTAATATCCACGGTAATAGCTACAGAAGAAGAAAAAGCAAGGAGCGTAGCTGGAGTATATTATGATGTTCCGAGTCTTCTATTCTTAGGGCGTGGTATATCTATAGCAACAGCTCAAGAAGGTGCACTCAAACTAAAGGAAATTGCGTATAATCATGCAGAAGCCTATAGTGCAGGGGAATCCAAACATGGTCCAATAGCATTGGTTGAAGAAGGATACCCAGTCATTTTTGTTGCCCCCAAAGACCAAACAAGGGAAAGGCTTGTTGGAAATATCATGGAAATGAAAGCGAGGGGAGCTTCTATCATCTCAGTGATTGAAAAAGGAGATGAAGAATTGAAGGACCTTTCGGATCATGTTTTCGAAGTTCCTCAAGGCATTGAGCCTGAGTTTTCAGTAATGCCTTTTGTGATACCGTTGCAGCTATTCAGCTACTACATGGCTACAAGAAAGGGATATGATCCAGATAAACCGCGTAATCTGGCCAAATCTGTAACAGTACTGTGAGAAATAACATCGTAGTATGGCGGGAATATGTACACACTTCACACTATCTACACATATTCACATTGATTTACTGTGAATGGCGCCAAGAATGTGAATACAATTTTTCTAACAAAGTGGAAACAGTTCTAATATCAAAATAAAGAGCCCATAACTTTGATTACCCATGTGAATAAGGCCACCCCTTCGTTTCCACTGGAGATTGGCTACCAGAGTTATGAAGCATTATTTCAAGTATTCACAAATCCGATAACAAAGTGAACACACGAAAAATTGGAGAGATTTTCTTAAAACGTATTTTAGTAGTTATAGGGTTCATTTTTACCCAAAAAAGGTCTATAATGACTTATTTTATTCTTTCAATGGAGACAGAAAGTTTTTTGGTAGTATATTGCGCTATGGAGCTACTATCGAGGTATATATGATTCACATACTCACACTTATTTGCAGAGTCAATTGTAAAGATGTGAATGGCTTCCTAGCAGGAGCAACATCGACAAAAATGGAGCTGTGGAATTATCTTGGATGAGAGCGATAGAACACCCTATGTATACGAATTCACATACAGCTCTGGTCCAGGTTCAAGAGAGATTTTTGAATGCAAGTATGTTCAACCGGATGAAGCTCTTAATAGATTCAAGAAGATTTTGAGACTTACTGAGAATCCCTTTGATTTCAAGATTCTAGTACATGATGAGGCCACAGGAGAAGAATCGAGTTTCCAAATCCGAGGTTCTGTGGATGAAATGTTTGAGAAATTCCGGGTGTTTCTTGAGACTAGCACAGGTTATGAATTTCACGAAGAGGAAGCAGTGCAAGAATCGATACTAGATGAAATTCATTTCGATTCCATGAGCAACTTCGAAAAGATGCAGATGGTAATCTATGCATCGTTCAAACATGGGAAATTCTCTTCATTGGACGTTGCAGAAATCTATGAAACTACTTTTGGCGAAAAAATGCCAAAAAGCACTGCCTCAACATACCTTGCAAGAATGTGGGACGATGGGGAAGGAGATGTAGAAAGGTATGGAAACAGGACAGGGTACACATATAGACTCAAGACTGAACTGAATCAGGTTCAAAGCGATATCAAACGAGCTGAAAAAATCCTGTCGACATTCCAGATACAAAGAGAGTGAACTGAAGATAGTGAAAGGCCAGTGCTACTCATACTGGTTTCTTTTGTTCTTCAAATTCGATATTATGCTTCTCCAGCTCATTCAGGATTGGATCGTATATTTCCGGAACAGTGGGGCGGAATACTCCTTTCAGATTGATTTCATTTTGCAAAATCATATGACTGGCAATAGCAACCGGTAATGCAACTGTTCTCGACATAGAAGAAGGACCACCAGGATGTCCATAGTCAATTAGTGTGGAGGTAATTTCCTCTTTCTTGTCATCATAGTCAACAAGAAATTGATGGCGCATAACTATCATGTCACGTTCATTTGGACCGTATTGCAGCTTCTCCTCAAATAGGTTGCATAACGCATCTAAGGGCGTCGGGGTCTCCTTAGGGATGGTCTTGTCCTTGAACAGACCAAGCCATTCTAGTCTATCGAGTACAGGACTATCCGGATCTAAATTTGCAGCTCCTGTAACAGCTGTTCTCAAATTATCTTGAGAAGAACCAGTCAAATCACGGACCAAGTCGTTATAGGTCATTCCATCCAAATCTTGTTCTTCGAGGCTGAGGAGACCCAAATCAGTAATTGCCTTAAGAGTTCTGCACCAACCGGGATAGCGCAGGGTCCCTCGAATCATTGTCTTTGTCTCAGGGATGGAGTAAATATCAATATAGGAGATACTATCTCGATTCGGATAACCTTCAAAGGTTCCTAATCCTGGAATCTCCATTTGTTCACAGTTTCCGAAAAGCTCAGAAGCAGGAATATCAACTTCCCCACCATCGCGGAGGAAATGAGCATCGTTAGTTCCTGCAAGAAGCACGCCTCTTGGACTCCAAGAAAGTTTGTAGCCAAAGGGATTATCATTATCATCGGGCGCAGGAAGCCCACCTGTATATGAAGTGAAACTCTCAATCTTGCCACCTTGGTTGTGAACCGCGTCGATGATTTTTTTGGCGCTCATGTGATCAATACCGGGATCCACACCACATTCATTCAACAGAATGATATCGGCTTCTTTGGCATCATCGTCTAAAGCCCACATTTCATCAGAGATGTAAGAAGTGGTACAGAAATGAGTTTCATGCAAGATCGCAACTTTCGCGGCTTGCACGTGGAAAATATAGGGCAGAAGCGAGCAAACTAAATCAGCACTTGAAACCATCTTTTCTAATAGTTCATGATCTGTTTTGATATTGAATCGTTTCGCCTCGGCATTATCATAGCTACCAACGAGTTTCTCAGCTTTTTCTTTTGTTCTACTAGCCACAACTACATTGTAACCATGGCCGCATAAATAGTCAACATATGGTTTTGCAACAAGACCTGCACCCAAACATAAGATTTCTTTCACGTCTATTCCTCCGGTAGATGTTCTTTCAGATATTCAAATTCGTTTGTTAAATCTCCTTTGTAGACAATAATAGCATCCCTAAGTTCACGAGGAAGCTCTAGGTCTGTGTAGGACGATGAAAAATCAGCTGAAGCAAGAGAGGGGACAAAAGGTAAGAGAGTTTCGCTGAAGGAATACGAGGATTCCTTGGGTAATTCTGCAGGAAGATTGTCTACAGCCACCACTACAGGACCCTCACCTTTCACACTGTGTACAATTCTATCTTCTTTGACAATATATGTGAAGGCAGGTTTGTTTGGTTTGGTAGAAGTTTCAGTAAATTCTATTGCGCCATTTATATCACAGGATATATCTCCAACAATCCTGAGTTTGTCAACACTTTCCTTCCAATGTTCTCTCATGAAATCCTTCGTTAAAAGTCGAGGATACTTGGGACTCCAATATATACAGTTCATTAACACAGTAAGATACGGAGCATACCGATGAAATTTGCCCTCATAGGCCTTCGAACCTTTCGCATAATAATCCTGTAAATCAAAATCAGTACTTTTGTCGATAGGTCTGACCATATGTTCTTCCCTGAAAACACACTTGTACAAGGTATGTTCAAGTGGCTCTAGATTGTCCAGATCTTCAGGATTTACGGTCTTGTGTGGAAGAACGTCAAAGAGTTTCTGTGCTCCAGAAGAAACATTTCCATATCCAGCGAAGCCCACTACAAATGGAAGAGTAGATTGGGGAAGACCCTGGTTCTCTATTCTTTCACCCAGTTTCTTGAACTCTTGTCGAAGCTCGCCAAGCCCATCGCAATCGAGAGTTGCCTTTAACTCTAGAAATGGATTAGGATCGAGTTGTTCATACTGAAGTCTTTGACCGAGAAGCCTCAGTGTATCAGAGATTCCAGCCATGCCAGCCCAGTTGCCAAAATAGACGAGCCGCGATCCTTCATCATTGACAATAAGCTCATAATCGAGAAGTGTTGCGCCAGTATTCATTATATGTCTGAGCATGGGCATATTATGTTCTTGACCTTTGATTGTATGACTAAAGAAAGCATAGACTTTGTTAGGTTCAAAAACAGAATCGGGCATCTCTTTAAGACCAAGGATAACCGATGCGTCGCTACCCTTGACTTTTGATAGAGTTGCGCCTACATCTTTGTATTCTTTGTCGTCGAAAGCTCGTTGGTCACTCGGTTCAACAATAAAATCAATGCTTTCATCTGAAATGAGCTTGCCTACATGTTCAGGTACCAGAGGGGTTCTAGCTTCAAAAGCTTTCTCTTCCTTGCGAATAGCGAGAGTAACCATGCATTCACCAGCTTTCAACAAATGTCTTGGTGGATATTGAATGTCGCTAGAAACATCGATTTAACATTTTCCTCTCAGAAACATATTACAGACTTTGAAATTTGGAACAGGTGTTCTACTATTTCTGGTGAGCGCAGTGAAATTGTACCTATTTCTATATGATTGTAATAGCTCAAAAGGGGCAAATTCCAAAAGGGTTTCATTCACAAAGAAGCTATATGGCTACAAGTACAAATGGAAAACTACGGGAGGATATAAGGAACGTAGAAAACCCGGTCTTCTCGACACGTGCAAAGATGCAAGAAGAGTAAATGATTCTGCTATAGTAGTTCCGGAGATATGTTACCAGGAATGTTTAGATCTCTTCAACAGATTTCAAGATATACTTGAATTCCGTATTTTTGAAGTAGTCAACGAGATATTACAATGAAAGAATATAAAGTTGTTACACGTGTTCCACTTTTCTCTATGACCCCCTTGTTTCATGTAGAAAAAATAAGAAGAAATAAGAGGGTCTATGGAAAGGTATATATATAAGTTAGTCTATATTCATTTTATCTCCATTTTTCTAAAGGATAGACAACTAGCTTTTCAGCTTCTCCATTTTTCATTTCCACTGGAAATAGAGGGGAGTTACTCATGTATTACAGATAATACAACATTAGAACACGTGTAACAAATCTTCATTCACCACAAGACTGATAGCGTAACTTAATTTTTCCTGAAGTTGAAGTAGCCTTGGCCCAGATCGGAGGCAAATAATTGACAAAAGTTGATACTCTTTTGGAAGATACACCTGGAAAGGAAGTTCTACTATTGGCTAACGAAGCCATTGCAAGAGGGGTACTCGAATCTGCTGTTCGTCTTGTGGCATTATATCCTGGAACCCCAAGTAGTGAGATTGGTAACAATCTTGCCAGAATGGCACCTCATCTTGAAAACTTCTACTTTGAATTTAGTTCGAATGAGAAGGTAGCCATGGAAGTTGCAGGTGCTGCCGCCATTTCTGGAGCAAGATCCATGATGGTTTGCAAGGGACCAGGACTTAATGTTGCAGCAGATCCATTCTTCTCGCTAGCATATGTGGGTGTCAGGGCTGGCATGGTTATTGTCGTAGCTGATGATCCAAGTATGTGGAGTTCCCAGAATGAGAACGATTCGCGATACTATGCCTTAATGGGAAACATGCCAATGCTTGAGCCTGCTGATCCTATTGAGGCGAAAGAGATGCTTCATAAGGCGTATGAATACTCTGAACGTCTCGAATTACCCTTTCTTCTTCGTACGACTACTCGTGTTAATCATACGCGTGCCCCAATCATTTATGATGACATTCCAGCTCGTCCTGAAACGGTATCTTTCGAAAAGGACCCTTTCCGTTTTGTTCCCGTTCCAGCTGTGGCTAGGAAACGACATCCATGGCTTTTGGAACAAATAGAAAAAGCTCGAGAAATTTCCAACTCCTCCGAACTCAATTTCTTTGAGAGTTCAGGAGACTTCGGTATCATTACTAGTGGAGTCTCGTATAACTATGTTCTTGAAGCGTTATCAACAATGGAAATCGATGCTGAGATACTAAAGATTGGGATGTCACATCCTGTTCCAGATGAGAAGATTAAGGAACTTCTCGGTCGACATGAACGAATAGTCATCGTTGAGGAGCTTCAGCCTTTTCTTGAAACTCATGCCCGAAGAATAGCCCAGCTACAGGAAATTAATGTAACCATCCTCGGAAAAGAACAAGATTACTTCCCTGAGGTATACGAATATACTCCTAAGATTGTAATGAATGCATTTTCAAAAATGATGAATCGGGAGTCACCTGTTGACTGGGAAGACATCGAAGATACCAAGAAGGAGTTACCAGAACTCCCTCCTCGTCCCCCTCTTCTGTGTCCCGGTTGCCCTCACCGAGCAACTTACTACGCAATTCGAACTGCTACTCGTGGAAAGGCCATCTATCCTTCAGATATTGGCTGTTACACGTTGAGTATTTCTCCTCCCTTGGAAACAGCTGATATCCTCTTTGATATGGGTTCTTCAGTTACCACGGCTTGTGGAATTGCTCGCGTAACGGATCAGGATGTTGTTGCTTCTATAGGTGACAGTACTTTCTTTGCTTCGGGTTTGCCGGGTATCGCCAATGCTGTCTATAATCAGCATCCAATAGCCCTTGTAGTACTAGATAATAGAACTACTGCTATGACTGGACATCAACCCCATCCTGGTACAGGCTTAACTGGCATGGGGGAACAGGTTCCCGGTTTGGATATAGAAAAAGTCTGCGAGGGTCTGGGTGTTCGATATGTAAAAACGGTCAATCCTTTTGATTCAATGGCTGATCTTGTAGCAGATATCCGACAGATGTTGGACTGGATACGTGAGAATCAAGCACCTGCTGTGATGATTTCAAAGGCTCCTTGTGCGCTTCTTACAGCTGCAGAACGAAGAAGAAAAGAGGAGCGCCCTTCCCCCTATTACGTCGATGAAGAGACTTGTACGGGGTGCAAAAGATGTCTCAATCGCTTGTCTTGTCCTGCCATGTATTTGGATACGGAAACAGGCAAAGCAGCCATTGACAAGGATCTCTGTAACTTCTGTGGTACTTGTGTGGATGTATGTCCTGTAGGAGCCATTATGCAGGAGGAA
This sequence comes from Candidatus Lokiarchaeota archaeon, assembly GCA_014730275.1. Lineage (NCBI taxonomy): Archaea > Promethearchaeati > Promethearchaeota > Promethearchaeota archaeon. The sequence continues at coordinate 45,169 of WJIL01000117.1, forward strand.
TAAAGATGTCTAGTAATAATCGTAATACAATAAACATAGTGATTTCAGGTGTCGGAGGACAAGGTGTTCTCACCTTAGCAGAACTGTTGGCGAAAGCTGCCCTAAACGAGTCATATAACGTACGAGTCGGAGAAATTCATGGAATGGCTCAGCGGGGGGGACATGTAGTTTGTACTGTGAGGATTGGGCCAATGGCAAAAGGTCCTATCGTTGATGAAGGCTTTGCTGATATTTTGGTTGGCTTTGAGCCAGTAGAGACTCTTCGAGAAATAAGTAGAATCAAAAAAGATGGTCATGTTTTGATGAGTTCACATATTCAGTATCCGGTTGCGGTGTCAATGGGGAAGGCTGAGTATCCTTCAATTGATGAAATAACTTCGAACATAGAGAAGCTCACGAGCAATATTACTGAACTCGATGCAATGAATCTTGCAAAAGAAGCGGGAAGTTCTCGAGCAATGAATATGGTTCTTTTCGGTGCTATAGTAGCTACTGATTTGCTACCAATTACGAAAGAAACTGCAATTGATGTTGTGAAGAAGAAATTCCCTGGCAAATTCGAGGAAATCAATGTAAAGGCAATTGAATTGGGATTCTCTAAAGTTGTGAACTAGATTTAACTGATTCTAGATTTAAGAACTTGATCAATCATTCACATTCGAGTATCTACTCTGCTTCGCGAATAGCGGCAACAGCAACTTGCCCAAGTGAAACCCCTGCGTCTCCCGGAGGGACCTTTTTATGTATCAATGGTGTTTTCCCTACGGCTTCGATTTGTGATACTATTGCTTTTGTAAGAATACGATTTAGAGCAACGCCTCCTGAGAATCCAATGTGTTGTATATCTTCTTTGTCTGCTGTTCTAATAGCCAATTCAGCAAACCCCTTTCCGAGCGACCATTGAGCTGCATATGCGATTTCTCGCGGATCATATCCTTTTTTCTTCAATTCTACTACTGATTTCAAGAATTCAGTAGTATCCAGTTCTCTTCCTCTTCTTGTCTTTAAGTACACCGGTTCAATTTTCAAATCCGTCTCTCTTGCGTGAGCTTCAAGTTTCATTGGACACTCGCCATCGTAAGTGTTCTGAGAACAGACTCCAAGCGCCAATGAGATTGCATCTAGGACTCGTCCTGTACTGCTACTTGCTAAGGTGTTTATCTCATTCTCTATCATATCGATGAGCACTGAGATAGAATCTTTGGTTGCTATAGTATTTTTGCTTATTCGTGCATTTCCCACTAACCCAATGATTTCATCAATCGGAATCGAATTATGGAGAATACTCAAGAGCGCTCTCGTGCTGAACTTGGCTGAAAGATCCCCTCCCGGATATACTTGCTGCATTAAGCCGGATTCTCGCGAGTAGTCCAAAGCGTTACCTAACAGAATTTCCCCTCCCCATCCACTTCCATCACGTCCGTATCCATACCCATCGGCTGTAATACACACAATACGCGTATCAAGCTCTAATTCATGATCGACAAGTATGGAGGCTAGGTGGGCATGGTGGTGTTGCACGCGTTGTAGCGGTATGTCATTCATTCTGGCTTGTTCCTCGGCATATTCTGTACTTAGGAATTGAGGATGCAAATCACATGCGATAGCATCTAGATTTTCAATTCCTAGAAGATGTATCATATGTTGAATGGCTTCATCGAGAAATTCTAAGCTTTCAAGGCTATTTGTGTCGCCTATGTGTTGGGTCATATAGATATTGCCTGATTTAGAAATTGATGCTGTCGCCTTTTCTTCTGGTCCGACTCCCAATATGTTTATTTCTTTGAATGATTTCTTCAACGGAATTGGATTTGGAACAAAACCCCGCGAGCGTCTTATGAAGACCGCATTCTCTTTGTGAACGACTTTCAAAACAGAATCGTCGGCTCGTTGATCAATCTCCCGATCATGAACCAGAAAGTAGTCAGCTATATTGGTAAGCTCTGAGAGAATAGTCCTTGGGTCTTTGTACATTGGTATGCCACTTGGATTGGCACTTGTCATTACGAATGCAGGTTCTTGACTGAAATGAAAAAGTAGATGATGTAGCGGTGCATAGGGCAACATAACCCCCACTGTATCCAACCCAGGAGCTATTTCTTCAAGCGACTTGGCTGGTATTTCGCTAATTGCTCCATGATTTTTCATTATTGGTATTTCTTTCTTTTTGATTAGTACAATAGGCCGCCTCCATGACTCGAGTAATTCCCTTTCATATACTGAAGGAACAAGGAATTGATTCATTCTCTCTATGCTCTCTGTCATGATTGCAAAAGGTTGATTTCGCCTTTGTTTTCTGCTTCTCAATTTCCTAATTGGTTCCAATTCCGTAGTTTTTGTAGCAAGATGTGTTCCTGTAATCCCTTGTATTGCAACAATAGATCCGTTTGCTAGTAGTCGAACAGTCTCAGATACTGCTTCATGTCCGCGTGCAATTTCTTTTTCATTGCTTACGAGTTTGTATGTGGGACCACATTTGGGACAAGCTGTAGTTTGAGCATGATACCGACGATTTAATGGGTTGGTGTAACCTGTATTACAATTATTACAAAGTGGAAATTCATCCATGGTTGTGTTTGGCCTATCATATGGCAAGTCGGTTATGGTGGAGAATCTAGGTCCACAAGCTGCACAAGCTGTAAAGGGATAAAGGTACCAACGCGAAGAGGGATCTAACATTTCCTCTATGCAATTATGGCAAACAGCTATATCTGGTGGAATCTCGGGTGCTGCATCTTCGCTTCTTTTTTCCGATGATTTCACGATTTCAAAATCACTGTATTTATCTTCCGCTTCTCTCCATTCAATGTCAAGCGATTCAATGCGGGATATCGATGGTGGATTATGGTTCAATTCATTGATTAGATTCAGGATACTCTGGCGATTACCTTCTGCTATTATCTTTACACCAGCATCTCCGAGGTTCAAAACATATCCTTTCAGAGATTCTCTCTTGGCTACACGGTAAATGAATGGCCTGAATCCCACTCCCTGTACAATTCCAGTGACATGGATTTCAGCCCTTACTGTCAATCTTGGATGGACCTCTGTTGAATCTATCAATACTCATGATATTAATTCAATGAAGTGGCAATAGCATTCGAATCTAGTCTGTTATGGTTTTGTGGTGTACTGTCCACTATTTTTGTTATACATGCTCTTAAGGTTCAATGCGTATATGATAACTGATTCGCATTGACTGGTCGTGGAACGAAAAACAATATACACATCAATAGAGGAAAACCAAAGGCAACACCCTCCATCCTTGCATCCATACCCCAATGTCTGCGCACAGCACTCATGGAGAAAATAGATGAATCGAAAGAGTGCAAGAATTCCCTTTTGATATCGAGCAATACTCTTGCAAATCGATTCATTCTTAATCAGTGGGGCATACGACCATCTCAACGCAGGCAGTACACGAATCTCTTCTCAGTCGTTCGTGAGAGATGTAGAACTCTATTCAATTACTATTCAAAAAGACGAAAAATACAATGGAACGATGGCGAAAAGAGTTACTATTTCGGTGTTCATCGTTTTGATAAGGTTCGGGGGAATGTGATTCTTCGATTCGTGTCAATTCCCCCTGATAGACAATGGGCCTTTTAGCTTTTTGTATTATCTGTATTACAAACTATTTTGAGAATCTTAGATTCCATCTTTTCTTCTTGTGAGCGATTAGCTTAAGTTGATTAGGAAGAATCCCGTATACGGAACTGTATCCGTAGAAACACACAGATGTTTGCCCCATCAATCAGCACTCATAACGCCTTAAATTCAAAATGAGGATTTATGAACGGTGATACAAAAAACCACGTGAAGAAACAACATCTGGTCCACTGAGGTTGAATTAAGTTGAGCGAAGAAGAAGAACTGAAACACATTGCCAGGAATGCGAGACAGGTACTGAAGGAACCCCTTCTCAAATCATTGTTACCGAAATCCAGTCTTACAAATACGCAACTGGAGACACTACTCATCGATATTGTTGTAGAAGACAAGTATGGAGATCACATTACCTATGATGAAAAGGCCAATTTGAGATCTAATTCAACAAGTGAAGGAATGGGTGTAACAAGAGGGGCTTTCAATAGAACACTGAAGCAAGCACGACGAAACGTTACTGAATGTCTATACACCATGCTTCTTCTAGCCTATCTAGGTCTCTTTGATTATACGATTTTCAGACCTTTTGAGGAAGTAGCAACCAGAATCGGCAACTACCGGAGGATTAGGGAAACGCTAGCTGGGAAGCGAAGTATTTCAGAAGAAGAGCTAGAGAGTTATACAGCTACCGAGAAAACACTCCAAAATGCTATAGATCAGCTAGCTAGCTCTCTACCTATGAAAACAACTCTCTCTAAAAAGCAATCTAACTTATCAGAATGAGATGTACTAATGACCGTATTAAACGTATTACAACAAAATACTGCGATAAACATCAAATTTCTTTCCCAGCTCGATTTCTATGGAACTGGTACATATGTTAAAACTAGCCGGATTACAACAGTCGACTTACGAAGAAAAATGCTCGAGTGTGCCAAGTCGATGATGGTGCCGGATTACCGGAGCTCTGCCCATCAACTCTTCGATCTCGCTATTGGAACTTCTTAGAGGTATGTGGTTTGTTGAGGAGATAGAAATGCCAACATCGTATACGTAGAGTCAAGGGGAACTAACCTGCATCCGGTTAGGTTACCACGCATCAATCTGACACACTCAAGGAATACTATGGAAAGAGGGTAAATAGTTCTAATCTTAGAACGAGGTATTTTTGACTATTTTGAAAACCAACCAATTCTCAAAATAGAATGAAAGGACAAAATACTGTTCAATAAATCCTCTCGTATTAGTTGTATTACCATTTCTGTTGCTAGCTTTTTCGTTTATCGAAATAATGTTTTATTATAGACACTGGTGCATTAGATGTTGGAACGAATGAATTCTGAAGATAGATTTCACGAATTGCGTGAGATGATCCAAAGGGAAATCGAAGTTGGTCATTTCAGAAAGATGAAAGAGCTCTTGGTTCGAGCAATAGCGGATCGAAGAGAAAAAGATACAATGGATATTCTAGCTGGAATTGAAATTGAATCGGATTGGTCAACTGCTTGTGATCTTCTTTTGGAAGTAGAAGACGCCACATACGTTTGTCCTATTGGAATTGAGAACCCAGTAACTGAGTTGGAGCCTCTCAAATACAGAGAAGTGATTTTCTCCATATTCTATTCGTCTGGACTTGAGCCAGTTGATATTCCCACAAAGAAAATGATCAATGAAGTGAGGGCTTGTGAATCTATGTCGTCAGCATGCAATAAATTCAGTAGTATATCTATGGAAACAGCAAGGAAGCAATTTGATAGCGGGGATACACTATTCTTTAATCCTATGAGTTTTGCTGAGTTGGATGGAGAATTTTTGAATAGACTACATTCTACTCGACAAGCAAATTTGATTCGAATCAATTCATTGGATCCTAATAGTCCATTGGACATTACTCCACTATGGTCTGATGAAATTTGCAGGCGACACCTCATTGATTTGGGAATTACAGGACGATTCATTTCCGACGAAGATTTTAGTGATGTATTATCCGTAATACAACAAGTCAGTAAAGGACCTCCCGATAGTGAAACCATTGGTTTGAGCGAAGAATTCCAGTTATCATCTCCGAGCAACAAGAAGTATCATCAATTACATGAGGCGCTTATTGACCAGAATATTGCAGATATCAATGCTCTTGGAAGTAAACATGCAGTACCCGTTTTAAAAAACGTAACTGAATCTAACCTGCTAACTTACCGAACGGAGGAAACCAGTCGAAGATACAGAGAGTTCCTTGATTCAATTAATTCACATGTTATTGTCCGTTCAAACGATTCCATAGTAGTCTTTCAGAAGATTATTGAAGAAGATTTCCCACGCATTTTGACTCCTGTAATAACTGCACTATCAAATTTCTATGACGGAAGCTCTGCTTCGGTAATAGCATCTATTCTTTGTAGGACAATTTCTCCTACAATCTTGGAGCATTGTGTTCGATCCATAAAGAATCTCTACACAAAATGTCCCGAGGTTCTTCCTCAAGTGAAGTCAATGCTGAATGAAGACTGTCACAATCATCAGAAACTGGAAAAATTGGTGAAAGAATTTTCTAAGCGTGAATCTGGGTGGTATTACAAGTATTACTAAGAGTTAGTTAGTTATAAAACGTCAAACAAATGAGATTCCAGTATGCAGCCCAATTTGACGTACGATGAGATTGATGATTTCTTCAATCCCCGAAGTGTCGCTCTTGTTGGAGCTTCGGCTGATTACAGAAAGCTGGGGAACTCAATTCTTTCGAATCTTCTGGCCTCAGAGGTAGAGGTGTATCCAGTTACAAGGAGTAGAGAGAAGGTCTTGGGTAGTACTGCTTATTCGAATCTAGAAGAGATTCCTGAAGATGTTGATTTAGTTATTATTGCTGTAGCAGCAAAGTACTGCCCCCAATTAATGCATGAAGTAAGAGCTGCTGGTGCTAGGAATGCTGTTATCATATCCGGTGGATTTAGTGAAAGCGGAGAAAGAGGAACTCAACTAGAACAGGAATTACACCAAGCTGCTAGAGAATCAGGCGTGCATTTCATTGGTCCTAACTGTGTAGGTGTGTCCAATTCGCGTCTATTCAATGGCACTTTTACTATGATGCCTGAACGAGGGAATATTGCTCTAATTTCCCAGAGTGGTGCCTTAGGTGGTATGCTAATTTACACGACAAAAGCTAAACGGATTGGAATGAGCAAATTCGTGAGTATTGGAAATGCAACTGATATTGGATTCACTGATCTTCTCGGTTATCTGGCTGAAGATTCCCAAACAAAGGTCATAACGGTATACGTTGAGGGAGTAGAGGAAGGACGCTCATTCTATGAAGCCCTTAGTTCAGCATCCAGAAAAAAACCAGTAGTTGTATTGAAAGGTGGCACAAGTGATGCCGGCAGTCGTGCTACTCTTTCACATACTGGATCTCTGGCTGGTTCCCCTCAGGTCTTTGAAGGTATGATTCGTCAGTCGGGTTGTGTTACTGCTCCAACTTTCGACAGCTTGTTTGAAATCGCAAAGCTCTTTGACTATCAGCCCCTCCCAAAAGGTTGTAATATTGGTATTATTAGTAATACAGGCGGTGCTGCAGTACTTGCAACTGATTCTGCCTCACAACTTGGACTTAACATTCCCCCTCTGAGTCCTTCAACACGGAATGAGTTATCTAAACTGTTGCCTCCGATGGCCAGTGTGGAGAATCCTGTGGATGTTGTCGCCAGTGGGGGTCGTAGAGAATACAAACTAGCGACTCGGCTGTTACTGGAAGATTCTGCCATTGATATACTTCTGGCTATTTGTGGTGTTCCGACCTTCGCTGGTATGACACAGACTGAGCATGCGGCGGGCGCCCTTGAAGGGATAAGAATAGCCAATACTGGCAAACCTGTTGTTGGGGTCTGGCTTGCTGGAGAAATCGGAAAGCCCGGGAAGGATCTCTTAGAGATGAATCGAATCCCTTGCTACGACGATCCAAATATGGCGGCACTTTGTTGTGCAAAGATGAGTGAATATGCCCGGATGCTTAATCGCAATGATTTGTAGCATCGAACTAGCGTATTACGAGTATTACGAAACTACGACTTGAGGTGTTGTCCTGCAATTTTCGGGAATTTATCTGATACCGCTTGTCTTAGTTGTTGATCGACCCACATGCTCAAATTAATGGCATTCTCCTCTCTCACCGCTTGAAGACATGATCTCAAATCGGCACCAATTGAGAAGGAGACTATTGGGCTCTTCCTTTCACTGTTAGGAACTGACTCTCTGTCGTCCTTCGTTTCCTCCTTCTCTGCCTCCCCCTTCTCTGTTTCCTTTTCCTCTTTCTTTCGGTATTTTCCAAGAACACTCATTCTTACCTGACCTCCTTGAGAATTTCAGAATATGCATCAGCTACGGTTTCCGCAATATCAACAGTAACGGTTGGATCTCCTGATTTTCTTAGATTCTCTGCTGCGACTTGTTGACATGCTCTTGCTAACATTCTAAGATCTCTCGGATTTCCATTCGCCGCCTCGTTTATTATCTCGATAGATGTTTCTTCAAATGGTTCTAGTTGGAAATCATCAGAATTGAACTGGTCGATATCTCCTCTTGCATAAGCAAGTCTTCTGCCGATGAACTCGCGTGCTTTACTTCCATCCAGTGGGGGCACATCTAAAGGTTCTGTTCGGTTTGCTATCTGGGGAAGAAAAGAAAGCATGGCATTCCAGTATAGTTTGGTTCCTGACATTATCAGGGTCACAATTGGTTCATCAAGTCCTTCAGGATGATCATCAACCATCTCCTCTGTTGGCAGGTCTGCCAAGAAACGAAGCTTGTGAAAAGCCGCCTCTTGGTTATCTGCTACATCTTCGATGAAAAGCGCGGTACGACAGTCTTCTTCAATGTACCTTCGCAAGCTTTCCTTTGCTACAGCTTCAATAATCTGAGTTGACTCCCACGATCTTCGATACTTGATTCTAAGCGAATCAGCAATGGCTGCTGACATCTGCTTTTCATATAGGCCCGTCATGCCCACATATCCTGTGACGAATCTGTTCCCTCGCCTATCCGCAAGAGTAGGTAGGTCTCTTAAGGCTAAGAGCATAAGCGTACTTTTTCCGGATCCTACTGGTCCTCTCAAAAATATGTGTCTTTCATTGATTAGCACTATATCTACTAGTGTATCAAGAAAATCCGGATGCTCGACATAGAGACGAGCATCTGGCATTTTGAAACCTCGAAACGGCGAAAACCTCATTCCAAGCTTCTCTTCCCAAGCTCTCAAGGCTTCCTTTCTCGTATTGAAATGTCTAATCAATGCACTTTCGTGAACTGCAATCGTCATGAATTATTGTACACTCCTGTATTACGGGTATTAGTACATCCTACAATACACAGTGTTGTAATACAATTATTGTAGTTATAACCCTTTCTAGCAAATTTGCGACTTTTCTTAGCAACGTGTCCACAACTTTTTTCAGCAATCGATAGGCCCAATGACACCAGTCATAGAAGAAGAGTTTCCACCAAATAAGGGAAGCAGGAAATTATGGAATTAGATAGAATTCAAAGAATACTCAACTCATTCATGGCAATCAGCTTTCTGGTTTTCGTCGGCCTTGCAGGCTATATTTTTCTCAGAGACATATCTCTAACTAACCAAACTGTAGCACTCCCATTTGCATTTCTTTATCTTAGTATAGTTACTCTGATTACTACTGCCCGAATTGCAGAGAATCCTGATGGTCTGAGCGATTACCTGCGCGGATGGGTGGCTGTTTGCGCTTTTGGAACCCTTATCAGCGCACTTGCTTTCATGGTTCCGTAGAATCATTGCTGAATTCATAGCCGTTTGGATTAGTTAGTTCAACATACATTCGAGTGTGAACCTGTTTGACGGATATACTGCCAGGAACAAAAACCACGCGCATGGAACTACTGAATCTCCGAAAGCGAAAGCAGCTAGCTGAGCGTGGCCACGATCTTCTGAAAGAGAAAAGAGATTCTTTGATAATGGAATTTTTCAATGCGATTGCTGAAATAAGGGAAGCTCGGGCTGATGTAGAAGATACTCTTTCCGAGGCGTTCTCAGCATTGACACAAGCAAAGATGTTGATGGGTCCTGAACGCTTGGTTGAATTTGCTCATACCAGTAGGGCGGAAACTGAGCTTAACACAACTACGCGTTCAATGATGGGTGTAACTGTCCCCATTCTTTCTCTTCGTCAATCTGCTCCTGATATGCCATATTCCCTTCCTGATTCAAGTGCAAAGCTGGATACAATGACAGAGAAATTCACAGAAGCATTGAGGGCCATCGTTCGCCTTGCAGAAATAGAATCTACTGTAAAGCGTTTGGCTCATGAAATAGAAAGCACAAAAAGGCGCGTATCAGCTCTTGAGACGGTTGTCATTCCGAGATTGGAGGCAACTGCAAGATATGTCAAATTAGCACTTGAAGAACGTGAACGCTCCGATTTCTATCGAACCAAACTCGTACGGGATCAGATTTCCGATTCTTAACCGCTCTTCAATTTCAGTATGGCTGCTGCCAAATCTCCCTCAGTTTCTTCGAGTGCCTTCTTGGCTGCCTCGATGCTCACACCAGTTTGATTTGAAACTAGAGCGGCATCTTCCATAGGAATCTCGACCTTCTTTTTCTTTTTCTTGCTTTCCGTCTTAGAGCTTTCTTCTCCTCTTGGACGCTCTTGCCTATCTCCACCAATCTGAAAAGTTTCACTTCCAGATTGCTTTATCATGGTCACTTCCGGTTTTGGAAAATACCACTCCTTGTCGTCAAATCTAATGATGACTTCCTCTACTCCTTTGATTTCTTCTTGTTCTATGCCCATCTTCTTCATCATTCTGGCTAGCTGTTTAGGAGATAAACCTCTGAATCCCATTTGAATTGACCTCTTTTCCTTTCAGTCATCTTAGTTGAATAAACCCATCCATTAAATGCTTGCGTTATCGAAGAGGAAAACTAAATCAAAGCCAAAACCAAATCCCCCTTTGCTTATAGATTGCGTTGTATTATCAGTATTACAAATCATTTCGTATTAATAGTATTACAAGAGATAGTTCCTGAGAATCACAAATATGAATGAAACTCTACAATTGGCGTTGATATCCTATTAATGGGGTATTAGAAAACATGCTGCCTTCTCAATGCATTTCTCCCTTCTCTAAGAAATCCGCCGGAGTGACCAGCTAGTTTCATTGTTCAATCGGCTTTCATCTAAGGATTTGTTGCTTGATAATGGGCTAGCAATACATATTGCTTGGCTGTTCCCTCTCATTTCCTCTATTGCCTACCTTGGAGATAGCATTACGGAAATCAGATTGTTTTACACATGTCCTGCCTTCTCGAATTGCAAACATTCCTGCTTCAGTACAAATCGCCTTGATGTCTGCACCGGTTTGTCCCTTTGTTGCGCTGACTAGTTGGTGAAGACTCAACTCAGAATGGAGATTCATACCGCGGGTATGAATCTTGAAGATTTCTTCTCTACTGATACTATCTGGCAGTGGGAAGTCAATTATTCTATCAAACCGTCCTGGTCTTAGCAGTGCTGGATCTAATATATCGGGCCGATTTGTGGCACCGATTACTGCTACCTCCCCTCTTGCTTCAAACCCATCCAGTTCACTCAGAAGCTGCATCAATGTTCGCTGGACTTCTCTATCTCCTGAAGTTGCAATATCTAGCCTATGGGAACCGACTGCATCAAGCTCGTCAATAAAGACAACCGCTGGAGCTTTTTCTTTCCCCATCATGAATATCTCTCTTACGAGCCTTGCACCTTCTCCAATAAACTTCTGTACAAGCTCCGAACCTATTACTCTGATGAAGGTAGCATTTGTTTCGTGAGCAACAGCCCTCGCAGACAGCGTCTTTCCTGTTCCTGGCTTTCCAGTCAGGAGCACACCCTTCGGAGGTTCAATTCCAACTTCTTCGAACAACTCTGGCTTCAAGAGTGGAAGTTCAACAGTTTCCTTGATTTCCCTCAGCTGTTCATCAAGTCCACCGATATCTTCGTAGGAAACGTCTGGCGCTTCTTCAATTTCCATAGCTCTTATCATCGGATCTCGAGATGGAGGAAGCTCCTGAGTCACAGCAAATGATCTTTGATTGAGTGCCACACGCATTCCTGATTGCAGCTTCTCATCTGGAATGGATGAAGCCACATGCACAACAAAGCTTGGCCCCGTTGAGCTCTTCACAATTGCCCTGCCGTCTTCCAATATATCCACAAGAGTCGCCGCTATCAATGGTGACTGTCTGAGCTTTTCTAATTCTGTTCTAAGTGTCTGTGTTTCCTTCTCTAGACGACTACGTTCTGCATGGAGTATTTGCTTCTCGGTTTCTAGTGCACGTAGACGTCTTTCCAAGTGCCGAGTGTAGTTGTCTGCATACCCTGATTCTTCGACGCTCTTGTCGTCTTTTGCGTCAGTCGTCCCCGGCAATTTATGACACCTTGAATGGCAATTAACTGGGTCTTAAATTAAGTTTATTCATAATGACTCATAATACGGGTGGAGTTAGAGATGACATCTCAACTTCAAGCATGTTGACTCGGATATGTTTATCTATGAAGACTTCGAACATTCATATAACGAGGTAACGATTTTTGCCAAGCTGCGAACTTTGCGGCAGAGAAATAAAAGGTCGAGGTCGCAGGACAAAGATTGATGGTGTCCCTATGCTAGTTTGCTCCCAATGTGCCTCTCAATTCGGTCAGAGCAAACCGGCCTCAACGACTAGTAAATCATCAAGATCCAAACGAAGCACTTCTTGGGTCAAAAGTGGAAGTTCAGCATCTCCTTCTCAGAAAAGACTCAAGAAGAAAAAGAAGAAGCCCCAACGAAATACAAGAAGACGAGGGGTGTTGCTTGATGATATGATGGTAGTAAAGGACTATGCAGAAAAGATTCGAACATCAAGACAGAAGAAAGGCCTCTCCCAAGAACAGCTCGCCCAGAGAGTCGGTGAAAGAATTTCTACTCTTCAATCAATTGAGGCAGGCCGTTTGAAACCCACTATGAAAACCATTCGAGGCATTGAGCGTGAATTGGGAATTTCATTACTTGAACCCATTCGAAGCGCTTCTGCCGCTCCTAGATCTTCCAAAGGCAATAAGCGACTCACTTTGGGTGATGTTGTAAAAGTGAAACGAAAAAAGAGCCAGAAAAGAGAAAATTCTGAAGATTGAACCATCGGGAAGAAAAGGTCTTATATTGCGTCAGAACAATATATTATTTGACAGTAGTAGTTAGAGACCAGAGTTTTCGCTCCCAACAAATCTCGACTCTGCATTTGATATCTCATGACAAGGTGGCTTCGATGGCTGAAACTGATTTCAATACCGACTTATTTAGGCTTGTAGTTGAAGAGATTGCCGGCAAAGAGGGGGTAGAGGTAGCTTCAGTACTTGTTAATAGTGACGAGACCACGGACGAGGAAATAGCGACAAAGACCGACCTCAAGCTGAATACTGTCCGGAAAACATTATACAAGCTACACGATAATCAACTAGCCTCATATCGCAGAATCCGAGATAGTGATACTGGTTGGTTCCTATACTACTGGCGAATTCATCCGCAGAAAGCGCAGGCCTTGATAAACAGAAAGAAACGTATGGTTCTAAACTTGCTAGAACAGCGGCTTCAACATGAAAGCAGCAATGATTTGTATGTATGTGTAAATAGAGATTCTTCACCCGTGCCTTTTGAAGAGGCTATGAATCTAAGCTTCAGATGTCCGGTATGCGGTGATCGCCTTGAGTATGTTGATAATAAGAAAACAATTGATTTCTTGAAGAAACGAGTTGAAGAACTCAGAGCAGATTTGAAGGCCACATCTGCATCATAACCTGTATGTGACCAGATAGTCTCTGATATTCTATCACATCACAATAGAGAAACCATGAGGAAGTACTATTGACCAAAGTGACTTTAATTCCGCGAGCATATGGACCGGAATCGACCCATCTCTTGGATATTTTTAGCAGGCGGATTAGAAGTCTATCTGAGGATTTACACATCTCCCAGCTTCGCATTAGTACAAATTCCCGGGGTCACATAGAAATCACAATGGGTGGAGATGATGAGGAATTTCTGCGAAATGTGCTCGATCAACGCTACGGAATCGTACCAAGTTTTGAAAAGGTAAGCATAGATATAGAATACTCTGGATATTTAGTTGATGTTGGGCAAGTTGGATATGGGCTATACATCGATATTGGACTGTCACCGAATCCACCTACAGATTTGTTAATTCCACTTCACAGATTGCGTGAGCAATTCGATATGCCGGGAAAATCACTTAATGAGATTTGCCGAAAACAAGTTCTTGTTGAGAACCTTCCGGTTAATACTCGTATTACAAACATAGATTCACGAAAGGCTGAACTGGAAGGAGAATTCGCAGAATCTTATATTGATCGAATTAATGCTTGGGCAAATGAAACTCATCAGCGACTACTTATTTTTGGGTCAACATATAGGATGATTGACAATGCCCTATCCAATACCAATCACAAACAGGATGTGATTGAAATTGAGCGAATAGGAACCTTCGAGTTTTCAGTTACTTGTAAATTGGGAACTAGAGCTACAGGTATTCTAGCCGCTATTGGCCCCCGCCTTCGTGGAATACCCGTTTATCCATTCATACCTAAGAAAGTGCGAGGATAAAACCGTGCCAAGATTAGATAGGTGGCTCCGAGATAATGGGTATTTCAGTTCCCGCCAGACAGCGAAACGGGCAATTAAGAACGGTTTAGTGCTCGTAAACGAAAAGCGGGCAAAACCTTCCACACATGTGACCACAACGGACGAAATCCATATCTCTGAAGAAGCGCGAGACATGCCTCTCGGGTATCTCAAACTCAAGGAAATAGACCAAATTTTGGAAACCAAAATCATCTCTCAAAATGACTACGTTCTCGATATTGGCAGTTCTGCTGGTGGGTTCATTCTCTATGCTAAGGAACAAGGCGCAAGAGTTCTTGGGATTGAGATCTCGGGCGACTTCCTCCCTCGATTGAGAGAAATAGCGCGTCATTCTGAGGATGTCTCGATTCTAGAAGCTGATGCTTTTACAATGCCACTAGGAAACATTCCGTGTGGCGACTTCAACGTGATTCTGATTGATGTAACTACAGAACCTCGGTCTACACTGAAGCTTGCTCGGAGATTCTGTCGGTGCTTGAATTCTTCTGGTAAGATTTTGGTGGCTTTCAAATCCAATCCAATTCCCGATACCGTTGATATCTCCCGCAATTCAATTGAAGACTTAGGTTTCGCTAATTGCAAGTCTATTGTATTAGATGAAAAAAGGCAGGAATTCCACATCTTTGCAATTAAGCCTGAAAATCATACAAAATGAATATATCAAGACAACGTGAGACTTCTATCTCTAGTGTTCCTATGATAATCAGTAGATATCTTCCAAGACAATGTTTTTAATCTGAAGGCTATCCACTGCTTACTGGGTAAAGACTCTTACTTGGTTTAGCCCACATATGGGGCGGTTGTCTAGCTCGGCTATGATGTCTCGTTTACACCGAGAATAACAGACGAGGTACTCGCTGTTCTCGACGGTCGCTGGTTCAAATCCGGCCCGCCCCACCATTGCCTGCGAATTACCCTCTCTTCAATGAAACGTGGATTCAATCTCTCTCACAAGCCTTAAGGTTATAATACCGTAATCTCTACGCTCTATCTAGTACAGTATCTAATGCGGGAGTAGCCAAGCCCGGCCAACGGCGCCAGACTTAAGATCTGTGACAAATCGGGGTCATACAATAAGACATCTGGTCTGGCAGCAGTTCGCGAGTTCGAATCTCGCCTCCCGCACCATCAGCTTCAATCAGAAATTCGATGATGATTTCCTTTCAATGATATCCCGATTGAGTCTAGTTGGTGAGAAAAACATGGAATATGAACGACTAAAATTTCCCGAAAATTTCCTATGGGGTAGCGCGGCCGCCGCTCATCAAACTGAAGGCGGGAATCGCAATAGCTGGACGGAATGGGAATCGAAACCAGGAACTATCAAAGATGGATCAACTTCTGAAGTTGCCTGTGATCACTATAATCGATACAAAGAAGATTTCGACTTAGCAAAAGAACTAGGTCACGAGGTTCACAGATTCTCTATTGAGTGGAGCAGAATTGAACCCAAAGAGGGCAAGTGGGACGATAGCGAAATTGAACATTACAGGAATGTCATCCAGGCCCTGTTGGATAGAGAAATTCAACCGATGGTCACACTTCATCATTTCACCAATCCAATCTGGTTTTCTGAAGATGATGGATGGTTGAATCCTTCTAGCCCTGATAGATTTGGTAGATTTGTACGAAAAGTGGTGGAGCCATTCACCGACTACGGTATAATCTGGAATACCATCAATGAACCGATGGTAGTTGTTACGATGGGATATCTCTTTGGTGATTTTCCTCCTGGTCTGCAAGATTATGGCAAGGCCTTGACGGCTGCCAAGAATCTATTAAAAGCACATGGGCAGGCAGCTACTGCTATCCGTGAAGTATATGATGAAAAAGGAATGGAACAACCCGACATCGCTCCAGTTCTTAGTACTTCATATTTCGAGCCTTATGACCCAAATAATGAGGAAGATGTGGAGTTAGCGGAGTATCTCGATTATCTGTACAATCATGCTTGGCTGGAAGGTGTGATGACATCAACTATACCTGAGATTATGGGTGAAGAGAAAACCTACAAACCATTGGAAGATAGTGCTGATTTCATTGGTGTGAATTACTATAGCAGAATGCGGGTTTCCTCCTCTCTTGATTTTATGGCAGGAGAAATGCCCCCAAAGGATCCAGATTTGCCACGTTGCGAAGGTTTGGAGTGGGAATTCTATCCTGAAGGTTACTACCCCATTCTCAAAGCCATTTGGGACAACTGGAAAACTCCGATTTTCTTGACAGAAAATGGCATAGGGACCCAAGACGATTCCCTTCGTAGGAGATACATCGTCGCACATCTTCGACAGGTTCACAAAGCTATACGCGATGGCGTGGAAATTCTTGGCTATCTTGTATGGAGTCTGACAGATAATTTCGAATGGGCGGAAGGCTATGAAAGCCATTTTGGCTTGGTTGAGGTGGATTACGAAACTCAAGAGCGAATACCCCGTGAAAGTGCCTATATGTTTAGAGAAATCATTCAAGAGAATGCTCTTACCTCTGAAATCCAAGCCAAACATCTCGATAGTGGGATAAATTCCTCCTAATGCTCGAAATTACAGCAATATAGCTTTTGCATTGCTTGGGCGAAGGTTTTATGACGATACAGCGTTGGAGCACAAGCTGAGCTTCACAGGTGTATAATTTTGGTGCAAGAAACGTCGGGATATGTTGGGCTCGCCCTGAGAAAACTCAAGGATGCTGAAGTTCAAGTTGGAGACGAAGTAGAAGTCTCCACAGACAATCAACAGCATGTAGGCATTCTTATGCCCCGTGCGCAGATCGGGAGCGATGAAGAGCATATCGTCATCAAGCTGGATAGCGGATATAATATCGGTATTCGCCTGAATGAAGATTCCAAACTGGATAAACTTCGTGAAGTTTCCAGAACCAAATCTTCTAGAAAGAAAATTGACCGAGAAATTGATGAATCTCTTCCAACTGTTTCTATCCTAAGTACTGGTGGAACAATTGCTAGCCGCGTCGACTACAAAACTGGAGCCGTTAACCCCGCTCTTAATGCAAAGGATCTCTACGATACTGTTCCAGAGCTGACCGACTATGCGAATATTCGAGCCAAAGTCGTAATGAGTGTGCTTTCTGAAAATATTGAACCAAATGATTGGAGCTTGATAGCAGAGAGTGTAGCAGAAGAAATCAGAAAGGATACCGACGGAGTAGTAATAGCCCATGGGACCGATACGTTGGGATTTACTGCAGCAGCACTTGCCTTTGCTCTTCAAAACATACCTATTCCAATTGTATTGGTTGGATCCCAACGCTCTTCCGATCGTCCTTCATCTGATGCTTCAATGAATTTGCTACAGGCAGTGCAATTCGTTGGACAATCTGATGCTGCAGAAGTCATGGTTGTAATGCATGGGGAAAGTGATGATACATTCACATATGCTCATCGTGGTGTAAGATCTCGGAAATGTCACACTAGCAGACGCGACGCATTCCAATCCATTAACATCGAACCGCTCTACAAAATTGAGAATGACAAAATATCAGAGATTCAATCTCCAATATTCCGAAGAGATCGAGATAGAAAATTCGAATTAAAATCCAATTTTGAGGAACGTGTAGCACTAATCAAAACATATCCCGGTATAAATTCTACGATTATTGATAATCTGATTAATGAAGGGTACAAGGGATTAGTAATAGAGGGAACTGGTCTAGGCCATGCTCCAGAACATCTACATGAATCTCTGAAAGAAGCAATTGATTCAGATATCATTGTTACAATGACTAGTCAATGCATCTGGGGGCGAACAAACCTAAATGTATATCGGCCCGGTGTCGAAATGCTACAGATGGGAGTCGTTCCTTGTAAGGACATGCTTCCTGAAACGGCTCTTGTGAAACTTATGTGGCTGTTAGGTAATTATGATGATTTGGATGAAATACGGGACCTGATGACACGGAATCTGGTTGGTGAGATACGACCACGTACAGAGATTGACCAACATTGCTCAACAAAGGAGGCATGATGCTTTTGGACAATGATATTTCCTATGAAAATCTGGGACTGAAAGTTGGACTTGAAATTCATCAGCAGCTTGATACTCGTCGAAAGCTATACTGTCACTGCCCCCCTGTCATTCGAGATGATGAACCCGATGGAGGCTTTATGAGACAACTGAGACCTACTCAAAGCGAAATGGGTGAAGTTGACCCAGCTGCTCTGTTTGAGTTTCAACGAGGGATAACTTACTATTACGAGTATTACAAAGAAACCACCTGTTTGGTAGAAGCAGACGAAGAACCTCCACACAACCTTGCCGAGGAGTCCATCGAAACATCTCTTATGATGGCTATTTTTCTAGAATCCACACCTGTTGATGAAATCCATCCGATGCGAAAAATCGTTATTGACGGCAGCAACACGGCTGGATTCCAACGAACGGCTGTAATTGCTCGGGGTGGGGGGATTGATGTTGGAGGCAAGAAAATCGGTATCCAAACTATCTGCTTAGAGGAGGATGCCGCGCGAAAAATCTCAGAGGATGAGGACAAAAATGTCCGGGTCTATCGACTGGACCGTTTGGGTATTCCCCTTATTGAAATAGCAACAGCACCTGACATTGCAACTCCTGAAGAGGCCAAAGAAACAGCCTTGGCACTTGGCCTTCTTCTTCGTTCAACTGGAAAAGCGATGCGAGGTATTGGTACAATTCGTCAAGATGTTAACGTGTCCATTGAAGATGGTGCTATTACCGAAATCAAAGGTCTACAAGAGCTAGATATGGTGGCAGATGTTGTGCGTTTTGAGGCTCTACGCCAGCATCATCTTCTTGAAATTGCTGACATTCTCCAAGATCAAGAAATCGATACTGATTCTTTTGATGTAGCTATCGAAGATGTCTCTTTAATATTCCTAGAGACCGAGTCTGAGCTCATCAAGTCCGGGCTCGATTCAGGGCACGCTGTGTATGCTGCAAAATTGCCGGGTTTTGCCGGCATATTGGGTCGAGAAATCCAACCAGGCCGTCGATTTGGTACTGAGCTATCTGACTATGCGAAGTTCTGGGGTGGGATTGGAGGCATCTTTCATACCGATGAAATGCCAAAGTATGGCATATCCGAAAAAGAGATATCTTCTCTACGAGAGTACTTGGATGCCAATGAAGAAGATGCTGTCGTTTTCGTTGTTGCTAGCGAAGAAGATGCTACAGACTCGTTGAGTGCAGTTGTTGACAGATCTAAGGCAGCCTTCGATGGCGTTCCAGAAGAAACACGAATTCCCCTTCCGTCCGGCGCTAGTAGATATGCTCGTCCCCGTCCAGGGGCTGAACGAATGTATCCCGAGACAGATGTCCGTCCTGTGAAAGTTACTCAATCAAAGCTTGAGCAGATTCGCTCCAATTTGCCTGAAACTCTCGACGAGAAGAAGGAACGATTCATAGCCGACTATGAACTGAGCGATGAACTTGCCTCACAATTGACGATGTCTTCCAATGCGGATTTGTTTGAAGAAATAGTTGAAACACATCAGGTTCCTCCTACCTTGGTTGCAGTCACACTGGAAAACACCATTGTGAATCTTAAGCGGAACGATGTGCCTGTAGAATCACTAGACGACAATGATTTGTTCCAGATCTTTGAGGGTGTTGAAGAAAATGCTGTTTCAGCTGAAGCTATCCCTGATATCCTCTCTTACCTTGCAACGAACCCCACAGTAGGAATAGACCAAGCATTGAGAGATACGGGTCTTGGTATGATCGAGGAAGAAGATACTAGGAAAACTCTTCGGAGAATTGTTGAACAGCGAAAGGATTTCATCATTGAGCAAGGGAAGGGTGCAATTGGTGGATTGATGGGCGTGGCCATGAAAGAGCTGCGTGGGAAAGTGGATGGAAGCACAGTTAAAAACCTGCTAATGGAAGAAATAGAACGAACACTCGAGAAGGAGGAATCGTAATAGCCTTCTTTAAGAATAGATTTAATAGAACATCGAGACTCGCAATTCTGAATGAGTCACCTCCCAACAACTACACGTCCATAATACATTAGCCGCAGTGGCCTAGCCTGGTAGGGCGCAAGACTCATAATCTTCAGCGGGATACGCTGTTTACAATTGGGGTTAAAAAGATGAGCGCCCCCGGATGGGAAATCTTGAAGTCGAGGGTTCGAAGCCCTCCTGCGGCACCAATTTCTGTTGTTGTTTTGTCTCTTCGTTTGTTCTTGTTGGTCTTTGCACAACCTCTTTATCGATGAATCGTCTTACACCTGTTAGGGGTGAAAGCATGGAACTGCCCTTCAAGACCCTTGACGATGTGGAATACGAGAATAAACGCGTTTTGCTTAGAGTGGATATCAATTCTTCAGTAGATCCTGATACAAAGGAGATACTTGATGCTTCTCGCATAGAGGCAATTGTTCCTACTCTGAAAGAGCTTTCAGAAAGCAAAGTTGTTCTGATGGCTCACCAGGGCCGTCCTGGTAGTGATGATTTTATTTCCCTTGAACCGCATACTTCAATTATCAAAGAATTGGGATTCGATGCCTATTTCGTGGATGATATTTTTGGTTTCAAGGCGAAGCAGGCAATCAAGTCGGTGAAGAAGGGAGAGATTCTGGTCCTTCAAAATGTCAGGATGTTTGAAGGAGAATTGAAAAAGGCACCCCCTGAAGAAGTCGCGAAGGAACCTCTGGTACAAGAGCTGTATTCACTATTTGATCTCTTTGTCAACGATGCGTTTGGGGCGGCCCATAGATCACAAGCTTCTCTCGTAGGATTCACTACCGTGCTACCCTCTGTTGCAGGACGACTTTTCGAGAAAGAGGTAATTGCTCTTCATGAGGCCGCTTCAACAGAACGGCGTCCCTGGATACTAGTTCTTGGTGGAAGTAAAGTTCACGACAAAATAGCCACCTTGGAAGAGCTTTTCCAGTTGGAACGTGCAGATGAGGCTTTGCTTGGAGGACTAGTAGGCATTGTATTTCTAATAGCTGACGGCCAAATATCTCGAAAACATGGAGATTTGATTGAGGATTTGGAAAGTGCTGTGGAGAACGCAGCGCAGGTCTTAGACAACTACCGCGATAGTATTCGCTTACCCGCCGACGCTGCGGTAGAGAAGAACGGCAAAAGATGGGAATGCTCCTTGAATGAAATAGATGATTACCCATTCTACGATATAGGCCCCCAGACCGTAGAGGATTTTATGATGGATATTGATGATGCTGAAGTGGTGTTTGCAAATGGTCCTATGGGATATTTCGAAAAGGAAGCCTTTGCGCGCGGCACCATAGATGTTCTCAAGTCAATTTCGGAAGCTGATTGCACCAGTATTGTTGGTGGCGGTCACTTGGGTTCTTTGGCACGAGAGCTGAAATTCAGCGAAAAGCTCACGCACATAAGCACCGGTGGAGGATCCACAATTCGGTATATCACAGGAAAGAAACTTGATGTTATAGCTGCATTGGAAGAAACTGCCACACGGATGGAATGAACCCGCAAAACCATTTGTCCATCTGGTTAAATCGAAGAAACTTCAAAAGACATAATCCCGCCGTATATCTATGGAAGGTTTTGCGGTTACCCCCAAAGAGTAGGCTTTTAAAGCATTCAAGTCAAAACGCCCACCGGGACATGCCCCAGTAGCACAGCCCGGTTTAGTGCACCTGACTTGTACATTTTGCGGTTATTCGCAAATCAAGAAATCAGGGGGTCGCGAGTTCGAATCTCGCCTGGGGCTCCACAATCTCATAAACAGATTTCAGAAATACATGTAGTGTTGATCACGTTGTTCCGGACATCAAGAAAATGGCATTATATCAAGGTCATGTTTATGAGTCCATCTGTAATAAGAACACATAAGACTAGTCAATACTAGGCTCAAGCGTGTCACACCTGAGTCATACAAAGGCTCAATGTCTACACGAAAGCTAAAATAACCGAGCACAAAGCTCCAATCACAAAGTCATGTACTAGCAGGTGATGTAAATTGCAAACATCGTACAGCCAATTCACGCGATTCATTATTGACCTATTCAGACCACTATCCGACTTCTTTCAGCCCTTGGGCGTACCATTTGGGCCTATCGCTTGGTTCTTTATAGTTTCGGTCACCCCGCTAGTACTCATAATAGTAGGGCTCGCTTGGCTCCGTCACAAATCGACGGCAGGCGGCATAGCTGGCGATTTACAGAAGATAATTGCCTCTACAGGTGATATATCTGGAGGCATTAGCGGATCAAAGAAAACACGCTTCATCAACACTCCCACTGAAGCATTGCTCTTTCTTCGCATTGAGGAAAACGCTCTTAGACAAGCCCTTTCAGCTGTAGATTACTACTCGGAACGAGGAGAGCTTGATGATACACTCCAGTCTCAGCTAGATTCTCTCTATAAGACTCGTCTTGAATCTGTCAAAGATGCAATTGCCAAAAGTGATCAATTGAAGGCGATAGTGGATGCAGATTCTGCTGTAGACAAAGCTCGATCCGATTATCTACGTAAACTTGCAGCTATGTCTGGCAGAACTCTACCTTCTGAAGAACCCGAAGCGGGTCCCTCATCAGTAGGCATGCCTGGTGAAGCAGCCGAACCTGCGGAGGTTACTCCCGAACAACCTCCAACTTCTGAACCGGAGACAGCTCCACCAGCGGAAGCTCCAAGTGGCGGCCCTCCGGGTGGCGGTCCCCCAGGCGGTGCAGCTCCAAGTGGCGGCCCACCCAGCGGCGGCCCACCCAGCGGCGGCCCCCCAGGTGGTAGTGCTCCGAGTGATGGTCCCCCAGGCGATGCAGCTCCGAGTGGCGGCCCTCCGGGTGGCGGTCCCCCAGGCGGTGCAGCTCCGAGTGGCGGCCCCCCAAGCGGCAGTAGCCCAAGCAGTGGTCCCCCGGGTGGCACACCGGCAAAAACACCCTCTTCAACATCTGCAAGTGAAGCTCCAAGTTCTAAAGAGAAAGAATCCGGTGCTAAGAGCACTCTACAATCTGAGATGCTCGCCGAAATGGAGCGTCTTCGCACACTTATGGGTGGAGACTAAGTAGATTAGTCTCTTTCCTTCCGAATTGTTTCTTGAAAGACTAATAGCAGCATTCCATTAGCTTTAGCGGTTTAGATTATATATAGTGCTAAACCTGTTCATGTACCACAGTGTGGAGTGTGGAATAGATGAATAATTTGAAACGAAATGCTGCAAAAAGTGTCTTGGATATTCTACCATCAAGTGCCGTCATTGGTTTGGGCAGTGGGTCAACTGTAGCTTATTTCGCTCAAGAACTTGGCAAGCTTGTTGAAAAGGGAGCTAATCTTACCGTTGTGCCTAGTTCATATCAGGCATATCAGCTTGCTCTTGAATATGACATACCCTTGACAGATTTAGATCGGGCACCTGAGCTAGAACTCACTGTTGACGGCGCAGATGAAGTTGATGACAAACTGAATCTGATAAAGGGTGGCGGTGGCGCTTTGCTTAGAGAGAAGGTTGTTGCATCTGCTTCCAAGAGACTCATTATCATTGTTGATGAATCGAAACTTGTCCAACGCCTGGGTGGAAACTTCCCTGTTCCTGTAGAAGTTCTCCCTTTTTCCTTAGGAACCGTAAAAAGAAAAATCAAGTCTATGGGAATCGAGCCTGTACTACGGATTGCCAAAAAGAAAATGGGGCCGGTGGTGACAGATAACGGCAATTTCCTACTGGACCTAGAATTCAATGAACCTCTGCAGAACCCACTCGAGATGTCAATAACCTTGAAGATGATTCCTGGCGTAATTGAAACAGGTCTCTTTGTAAATATGGCCGACCAGGTTCACGTTGGAACTGAAACGGGCGCTTATGTTCTAAATGAGTCCAGTGACTGAATCGCTAGGAAAACAGTGGCGGGCCCGCCCGGATTTGAACCGGGGCTAACTAACTTAGGAGGCTAGTGCCTTATCCAGACTAGGCCACGGGCCCTTTCTACAGAGCGGTGGAAACGTGGTCACAAGCGCCGAGATAGCGTTTCGCTGTTAAACCTTTTGTGCTATTACATTTGTACTTTTGAAGTTCAATATGCTACTTTACCCGTGATTTCCGCGCCTTCCTCAACCGCATCGACGAGCATACTGCCCTGCCTTGTTTTGATTCGGATTGAACATTCACCATCACGTCCAATCACTGTAGTGAAGAGGTAGTCGTTGTCCGCATAGACTTCTATCCGCTTCTTGGCATATCTCCTCCCGGCCCGTACATTCACCTTCTTCTTAGAATAGCTTACAGTAAGGGGTATTGTCTCGCCAGGCTTTGGTCCCCCGGAGCGATAGTCTTGGCGACCCGAGTTTCTCCTTCTACCGCCCTTGACAGGAACTACAATTTTCTCGCCGCCGAATGAGAAGATTTCGTGCTCAAGAATACCTTGTTCAAAATCTCGAATCTCGACAACCGGTCTAGCCAAGTCTCTCTTTGAACTGCTCATTCCAGTTGGGAGCTTGACTTTCAGCGATAATGAAGTGACCTTCGAAACGCGACCCGCCTCTATGTGCAAAACTGTGTCAACAGTGCTTGGTAGCTGCCCCAGCTCAACACGCCCACCCAAAATCAGTCGTTGGATTGCATCAATGGCTGAACCAGCGTGAACGATTCCGACCATACCAACACCAGCCGAACGAAGATCAGAATATGCCTCGAAGTCAGAATCTTTTCTGAGCTCGTCATAGATTACATAATCGGGGCGTACCAAGAGCAGAATGTCAGCTGCTTTCTCCATACTTCCATCTAGGGATGAGTACTGTACTATGGCATCTTCAACTTGAAGATCTCTGGGCTGTTCCAATGTTTTGACCACATTGCCTTTCCTTCCGTAAAACTCGGCAAGTGCAGTCGCAAATGTGCTTTTTCCTGAGCCGGGTGATCCCGATATGAGAATACCTTCGGCCCTTGCTTCCAATCGCTTCATGAGCTTGGGACTCAAATGATAGTCTTCTATATCCAGTTTTACTATAGGTCTGATTGCACTGATTTCCATCTTGTCCGCAAAGGGTGGCATGGCAATGGCTATTCGATAGTTTCGCAACTGGACAACAGCCGCCCCCTCTTCTTCAATTTCTATGAATGAAGCTCTATCATTTCTGGCGCTTTCTAAAATGCCCCTTGCTAGGATATCCAGTTCCTCATAGGTCAGAGTTCTTTCCGAGAGATCCACCAACTTCCAGTTTCCTGGTTCCCCCCGTTTTGCCCTGGGCGGATTGTTTTCCACCAGGTGGACACTCATAGTGTGATCATCAAAGAATTCCCTAAGCGTAACTAGCTCATCCTCATAGTACTCCCAATCGTCTTCCTTCAAGTTTTATCCGCCTCTAGTTGACTGAGTTCTGCTTTCGCTACTCGATAAAAGTTGACTTCGCCATTCTTGTCTACAAGTGCAAAGGTCAACTTCTTTCGAGCCTCGGCTGACATACGTGTAACCATTTCCAGCTCTTTGAGCGTGATTGGTTCATCTTCCTTCATTATGTATACTAGCTGTTTTGCCGCAGACTGTCCGGGCTTATCACCTCTTTGATACACCCGAAAACCGATCCCCCCTCCAAATCCTTGCCTTACAGCATACCCTCTACTTCTGAGATCTCTGAATACCAAGTACCTAACCCATAGGTCGGGATCTTCGACAATCAAGTTCCGTACTATATCGTCACTATCCATGATTCGTCCCTCTGCAGATTTGACTTGGATTCTTTCCCGTTCCAAAAGATGCAAGATTTCAACAGGGCGTAGCTCTAATTGTCCATTCTCTAATCGCACTCCGTAGAAGCCCTGTTGAGATATTCTGTCGGCGTCTTCTACGCCAACATAACCCTTACCAGCCTCAAATAGGCATACTGAAGGCTCCTCCATCTCATCATCTGTTCTGTTATCTGAACCAGTTTTTTCTTCTGTTGACAAATTATATGCGCCTGCCTAGTCTCGTGTTTTAGTTTTCAAAAAGCCTTCGGCATCACAAGAACTATAGCCAACCGACATTGATGAAACCTCGTGAGCTATGAAAGTCTAGAAAAAGAACTTCTCCAATTCCTCAAGGGCGGAAAAAAAGCAGCAATTCTGGGTATTGGAAACGAGCTGCGAACAGATGACGGTCTTGGCCCCTACATAGTCTCTAAATTGAGTATTGACGATTCAAATATTATGATACAAAATGTTGGGTCAGTACCAGAAGCCTTTGCCAAACCCCTTGCCGAATTTGGGGCTGAGAGAGTTATACTCGTTGATGCAGCAAATATGGGAGAGCCAGTTGGTCATATTGAACTCGTTACCAAAGACCGAATAGGTGGTATAGCTATAAGCACTCATAGCATGCCTTTGTCTATGCTAATGAGCTATCTTGAAGAGAGAAGCGGTGCGCAAACTATCCTTCTCGGAGTCCAACCTCAGGATGTGAGCTTTGGAGAAGGGCTCACAGGCGACATTGAAAACGTCGCAGAGAGAGTAATTAAAATAATAGAAAACGTCTGGAAAAAAACAAAGAGATGAGAATCGTATGTTCCGAACAATTGAATGGACAGATAATAACAAGGTTCGCTTAGTGGATCAAACCAAACTACCTTTGGAAAAAACACACATCGTAACAGATAGTCACGATCGAATCGCGGAATCGATTAAGGTTATGGAAATCCGAGGGGCTCCAGCTATCGGTGCCGCTGCCGGTATGGGCATGGCTCTTGCTGCCTTGGAAAGTGACGCTCAGACCAAAGAGGAACTTCTTGATTTCTTGGAGACAGCAGCTGATACACTCAATACACGCCCCACTGCTGCAAACTTGACTTGGGCAACCTCAAGAATGCTCGATGTTGCAAAAAAGTCCGAGGGGACTGCTGAAGAAATCAAGGAGACGTTGGTTGAAGAAGCAAAGGAGATTGCTGAAGAGGATGTACGCATGTGTCGAGCCATCGGGGATGCATCTCTTCAACTAATCAAACCTGGTTGGACAATTCAAACCATCTGCAATGCCGGCTCCTTAGCTACTGTACATCTTGGAACCGTTGGAGCTGTAGTACGTGCAGCGCATGAAGAATATGGGGATATACAGGTATATGCATCCGAGACCAGGCCAAGATGTCAAGGTGCCCGACTCACAGTTTTTGAATTCATGGAAGATGATATTGATACAACCTTGATAACTGACGGAATGATAGGCACGGTTTTCAAACAAGGAAGAGTTGATTGCTGTGTAGTTGGTGCAGATAGAATAATTCGAACCGGTCATGTCATCAATAAAATTGGTACCTACACTATGGCGATTACAGCCAATTATCACGATATTCCATTCTATGTTGCGGCGCCTTTGTCAACCATCGATATGGGATCAAATCCTGAAGATGTGGTGATTGAAGAACGTGACGAATCCGAGATTAGGAAAATAAATGGAGAATACATCACAGTACCTGACGCAAAGGTTTACAACCCAGCATTTGACATGACTCCCCCTGATTTGGTAGATGCAATAATAACGAATGTTGGTATTGTTGAGAATCCTACCGAAGCAAAAATGAAAAAGCTTTACGAGAAGGGTACTAAGTAGCCCCCTCCCTACTTAGCTATGTACCATCTATTAGCTTACTGCAGGCATCAGCTATGGCATTTCCCGTATTGGATGGAGTAAGAAATAGTGGTTAACTAGATGAAAATCCCCTTTAGAATTGGCAAAATGGCGGGACCGCCCGGATTTGAACCGGGGATGCCCAACTCCGAAGGCTGGTGCCTTATTTGCCTCTTCCAGAAGATTGTCTTCTGGAAGTCCAGACTAGACTACGGCCCCACCAAGTCTTTTTCGTGACCCCTCTTAAGCGCTTCCGTATTTCCACTCAAAAGTTAGATTCTTTCGTTTCTTGGGTTTTCAAGAGGATATCTACTCGTTTCCGAGTTTCTCGCTCCAGACTTTGATGAAATACTCCAAGCTACGATCGTATGTTTTCTCTGCTTCGGGTGGGAAAAGACAACCCGGCAGTTCCTTATGCTTCCAGTGGTATTCTATGCAATCACAGCAATATCCCTTGCGTGAACAACCAGGATATGTGCAGCCACAACGTTCCTTATTGCTTTCGACATTACAAACTCGACCAGTCATCGTACGCTCCGGCCTCGGTACAGCGGCCTCCTATTAAAACGTGATTGGTAGGGCGTTAGCCTAATAGCCATAGGAATAATAACGAAGTAGTATGGAACTCTTCGAGATCCTCCAAGCAGGAATGAAAGGCAAAGATGGGAAAGAATTAGACCCTACTAGCTCGGAAGTTTTGGAATCCCTTCTGGACGCTCTGGTTGATTATCAGCCCTATGATCTTTCATTTCAGCAACTCAGGAGCAAGAAGAACATAGTATTCAAGATTCAAATTTCGACAAAACGAGGAAAGATTCCTGAACTGATAGCCAAGTTGTTTGTTACATCTGGCTTTGAGAGAGAATTGGAAGTACTCAAACGAAGCCAAGAAAACGCACTCACAGTCCCCCAAGTTATTGATGCCAAAGAAGGCGTTATACTGATGAGGTTCATTGAAGGTAATGTATTGACAGATGTAGTAAATGAGACCTTCAGTACTACTGCAATTGAGCAACTTGCTAAGTGGTATTACCGTTTTCATGACATCCATTCCCTGATAAAAGGGGACCCTCGGCTAAGGAATTTCATTTACCATAATAGAATCCTTTACGGAATTGATTTTGAAGAGTCTAGGCCGGGTGATTGGATGGAAGACCTGGGAGGTATTGCGGCTAGTCTCTTGGATACCCGGCCAATATTCCATGAAGCAAAACAGAAGCTTGCATGGCAGTTGCTCGACTCTTACCTTGATTCAGCTGGCTTGGATAGAAACGAAATAATCGAGACTCATTTCCAGAAGACAGTAGCGAATACACTTAAAGAGACTTCTAGATGGCGAGAAAACAAAACTATTTGGACTCTTGCTAAGAAAATTGAATCGAATGGCATACCGAAGAAATGACCTGTACCTCATCGTTATTATGATTAATTTTGTCCACGATGATTCAGGGAGATCCTCTCAACCGCAAGAAACAGGTTATGGAATCCAATGACTCGCAAGAAACTCGTTACAGTTTGTCCTCGTGATTGCTATGATACTTGCTCACTAGAGGTAATTACTGAAAATGGCTCAATCGAATCAATCCGAGGTTATTCGGATTCCCCTCTTACTCGCGGTATTACTTGCCCCAGAGCAGCTAAAGACGCAGAGCGATTGGTCAAGAATCGAGTGCTCTATCCACATGTATCCATTTCTGATAAAGGGAAACTAAGCAAGAAACGCGTGAGCTGGAGGACGGCTTTGAAGGAAGTAAAAAATCGATTACGTGAAGTTCTAAATGACCATGGTCCCGAAGCAGTACTACTACTTGATTATCTTGGGAATACTGGTATCCTGACTTGGCATTTCCCTCGCAGGCTATGGAACGCGCTCGGTGCAACGAGGACTGATTATAGCCTTTGTGCAAAATCCGGCAATGAAGCAATCTCTCAATACTATGGCAAATCCTACGGACTCCTTCCGGAGACTCTTCTGAATTCCGATTTCCATGTTTATTGGGGTTTCAATGCTGCAGTCAGTGCTCCCCATTTTTGGAATCTTTCTCGAATTGCTCGAGAGGATGAAGATGCGCAGGTAGTGGTAATTGATCCAAGAAGAAGCAAGTCTGCACAGCATTCCGATTTGTGGCTTAGACCGAAACCCGGGAGTGATTTGGCTCTAGCTTATGGAATAGCTAATCAACTTATCGCCAAAGACTACATTGACCATCAGTTTCTTGACCAGTGGACAAATGGATACGAGCATTTTGAAACGCAAGCGGCTAGATGGGATTTAGAAAGTACTGCAGAAGCCACGGGTATTCCAACCCAGACAATCACTGAAATGGCAGCAGCTTATGGAAATGCTGACCGGAGTGCCTTGTTGCTCGGTGTCGGATTCCAGAAAGCTAGGCAAGGGGGTGAGGCTATTGGGGTTGCTTCACTTTTGCCTGCTTTAACCGGGCTTCACAGAGGCTTCTTCTACAGTAATGGCAGTGGCTTTGACATAGATACTGCTTATCTAGAGGGCATTACACTTGCAGATACGAATCCCCGAATCGTTAGCCAAGTTGATTTAAGCAAACATGTTCAAGACGGTGAATTCAAGTTCATCTTCTGCTATAGCATGAATCCAGCTCTCACAGTACCAGATCAGGCTGCCTTCCGTAGTGGTCTCGAAAGAAGCGATGTCTTTCTTGTTGTACATGAAACTCACTGGACCGAAACAACTGATTATGCTGATTTAGTACTCCCTGCTCCCACATATCTAGAAAAGAGGGACATCGTTGTTCCCTGGGCTCACAATCGAATTAGAGAATCCCCTCGTGTAGTAGAACCGCAAGGCCAAAGCAAAACCGAAATCTGGCTTATGCAGGAGATTTCTAAAGCTCTTGAAATAGAACAAGACTGGGTACATGCTGACCCTTGGAAATGTCTAGATGCTGCAACAAGTACTACTTTTGAAGATGGCACACTAGAGGACTTGATAGCTGGCGAGACACTTCACCTCAGCTACCGAAGTATGACATCATATTCCACAAAGAGTGGAAAGATAGAATTTGACAACAATCTGCCAGAATATGAACCGACCACGCATTCTACCAATCAGTTTGTTCTCCTGAATAGCGCATTGCCCCAGTATACCCATACACAGTTCCAAGAAGTGTATGGTCCAATTCCCTCCGTTGTCTATATTCACCCTCTTGATGCCTGTGAAAGAGACATTGAGCATGGTGATACCATTATTATTTCCAATTCTCAAGGTCATGTATTACTTCAAGCGAACCTTTCAATAGACATTCAAAGAGGAACAATATGGACTCCTAGAGAGGGTAAAGGCCTCAGTGGTACTCCTCTCAACGCCCTGACTTCGGGAACGCCCCAGAAGCTCGGTGGAGGCCCCATGTTCAACTCCACACTTGTCTCGGTAGAACTCTATGAAAAATGCTAATTCCCAAGCTTCATATCTGTGTGCTTAGAGCACTGATATGAATACGCGTACATATCAATGATAGAAAGACTGTCGAGGTTAGATACTGTTGCAAAGGAAATACATTCTGGCCGGTGCGGCTATCATTTGCCTTGTTTCCGGCGTACTTGTAATTACTTTCTTCCCCTCTTTTCCTAAGCGTAGCCCTCCCCATGTGACTGTTTCAGGCGCACATATCCTTGAAAAAGGCGATTACAATCTTGCTCTAAGAGCAAAGAGTGTCAATGTCTCCATTCATCTTGTATGGAACGAATCTGAGGGACACGGATGTTACTCAACTACAGTTACAAATATCGCCGCGGATCGTATTATTCCTCAATCTCAATCCAATCTTGAAATCAATGTGCTCAATGAAACTTCAATAAAAATCGATGTATGTACCGCATCAGAAGAAGTTGGTATATATCTCACCATGCCCCCAAAATCTGAGTTTAATTTCCTTGTCTTTGGTGACAGCCAAGGCTATCAGGGCGGTCTGAATGAGATTGCATCTATTGTTGAAGGCAATCTCCCCGCCTTTGCCTTCCATTGCGGTGATTTAACACCATTTGGGCAAAGGCATCAATACGGAGAAGTGTACCATGCTCTCCAAAACATCAATATACCTGTTTTCACAACCGCAGGCAACCATGATGTCAGACTTGATGGTGGAGAGATTTACGAAGAGATATTTGGTAGATCTACATATTCATTTGACTATTCTAACTGTCACTTTGCCGTGGTTAATTCGTCAAATTACACAGTTCCGTCGGACGAATTGAATTGGCTTGATCGGGATCTCTCCGCCTCACAGAAGCCGCTGAAATTTGTTTTCACACATGTTCCCCCATTTGATCCTCGACCAGGTAGTATCCATAGTATGACTAACCAAACAAGCGCAAATCGGTTAATGGATATTGTTAAGAAAAACAATGTATCGACCGTTTTTACTGGGCATATCCATCTCTACAACAGCACGGTTAGAAACGGAACACGTTATGTAATATCGGGAGGTTCTGGAGCACGACTTGTTGCTGATCCACAAAATGGAGGGTTTCATCATTTCATCAATGTCACCGTATCAGGTTCAAGTGTTTCAATGGAACCGATTGAGCTTTCCACTCCTGCACCCAATCCTCAAAGAATCATGATAAAAAACGATAACGACGCACTTGAACTGTCTCTCCAGGATATTGTGTCTCTCCCCCAGATTGAAGAGTACAGCTCATTCCAGAACAACTTCGGGAACTGGCGGGGACAGGGAATCTATACCGGCACGACCATCGCAAATCTTATCGAATTAGTCGGCGATATGACACCTGGAGACATTCTACGCATAGAATCTTCTGACGGCTATTCTCAGAATTACTCGTATAGCAATGTATATCCTAATAGTTCGTGGAGTGAACTCCAAGGCAGTATGATTCTAGCATATTTCTACAATGGAACTCCTATCCCCGAATGGGATGAGGGTATGCGTATTGCGATGCTTCCACCTGACGGAAAATACAGCAATGATGATTGCCTTGCCACTTCTTGTCCGGGTATGGGCTGCAACGTGTATCTCTCAGCTGGAGCAAGATGGGTCAAGTATGTTGCTTCAATAGAGGTGATACAAGATGATGCATGAACCAGAAGAACACTTCTTAGGAACGAGAGAAATAGCAACAATTGCGATTTTAGGTGCATTAGGCGGAAGCCTAAGTACTTTCGTGGGTTATTTGGGTAATCTGGTCAATCTAGCTCTTGGTGTACCCTTTGGTGCCGGCCAGTTCATGGCCGGTCTTCACGTTTTCTGGCTTGTACTAATGAGACTTATAGCATCAAAACGAGGCGTTGGAACCTTTGGAGGAACTCTCAAAGGCCTAGTCGAGCTTTTTACAGGTAGTACTCATGGTGTAGTAATCGTATTGGTTTCCTTTGTCCAAGGGATTGTAATTGACTTGGCAGCCGAAGTGGGTGGCTCCCCTCAAGAAGCGGGAGCAAGGAACCAGATCGTTTGGTGGTTTGTTGCTGGTCTTTCCTCCGCTTCCAATGTTATTGTGTTCCAAATTGTATATTTCTCTGGTGCTCCCTGGATCTACCTTGCTGCAATCACAGCTCTAGCGTTTTCCTCGGGAGCCATTTTTGCCGGCTATTTCGCTTGGCAGACCATGTTTTTCATACAAGACATAGGAATCACCGGCTTTTCGGTTGAAACCCCATCCCTTCCAGAATCACCTGTCTATCGAAACATCCCTGCAATCCTTTTCATCATCTTTCTTACTACTGGAGCATTATACTACACTGTATTTGTTGCGAAACCATTTGCGGATCCATATGCTTGTGAAATAACAGGGGATGTTGCTAATCCATTCATCTATCATCCCTCCGATTTTATTCAGCAGGAAGTTACGATCGAGGCTGAGCTTCAAGGCGCATATACATACATCCCTCCGAAGAATTACACTGGTGTACCTTTGAACATACTCATTGAGCAGGCCGAGCCTTCGACTGGAGCAAGTACTGTTAGAGTAGAAGCAAAAGACGGTTATTCAGTAGAATTTGGCTTATCCGTTGTTCTTTCTGACGATAGATTAATACTCACTGAGGAAGAGGATTCAGGTCTTTGGCTGATTGCAGCTGAGTATGAAGGCTCATATTGGGTGCACAAGGTCTCGACAATTCTAGTAACCTAGGAGGTTGAATCACTCTTTGCTCGAAGCAGAAAGCCTTGAATTCTCGTATACAGATTCAGCCAACGTGCTTCGTTCAGCTGATATTTCCATTCCTAAGGGTAACTTAGTACTACTTACAGGGCCTACTGGATCAGGCAAATCAACGCTAGCTTTGTGTCTTTCAGGCCTTATTCCCCACTCAATTCCTGGAGAATTAACAGGCAGGATCGAAATAGATGGTGTTGACATATCCAGCTTGAGCATGCCAGAAATTTCGAGAAGAGTCGCGATGGTTCAACAGGATACAGAAGGCCAATTGGCAACTTTACAGGTTCAGGATGAAGTAGCTTTTGGTCCAGAGAATTTTGCTATACCCGAAAACGAAATATTGACTCGGATTGATGATTCTCTTGAGGCAGTAAATTGCGAACATCTTCGAAATCGTTCGACTAATGCATTATCTGGCGGTGAAAAACAAAGAGTAGTGATTGCTTCACTCCTAGCGTGTAACCCCGACTATTTGATATTGGACGAGCCAACATCGAATCTAGATCCTTGTGGTGTCTCAGAATTACGAACCATTATTGAAGATCTCAAAGAAAGAGATATCGGCATTCTATGCATCGAACACAAAATAGGCTCTTTTGTACATGAAGCTGATCGGATTCTGGAAATTCGTGATGGCCAAACCCAAACACATCATTCTCATAGAATGGAACATGACACAAAAATACCGCGCCAATCAGCAGAAATCCACAAAACTGCTATGCTTTCAATAGAGGATATTTCTTTTTCATATGGATCAAGGCTTGCAATTGATGGAATCTCTCTAGATTCCTATCCCGGGGAAATCATCGCTGTAATGGGTAACAATGGTTCAGGAAAAACTACACTCCTATCTCTAGCTGCAGGCCTTTTGGAACCCGATTCGGGGGTATCATATCTGGACGGAAAACCAGTTTCCGAACTAACCCCCTCTCAAATTGCCTCTCTGATTGGTTTTGTATTTCAAAATCCAAACCATCAGATATTCGAAAAGACGGTGTGGGCTGAACAGACTCTGATTGCGGACTTCCTCCCTGTTAATCGCCAATCGTTCTTCGAAAAGGCAAGGACTCTCCTTTCTGAAGCATCTCTAATCTCTATGAAGGAGCGAAATCCGTTTACTCTCAGTCATGGACAGAAAAGGAGACTGAACATCACATCAGTTACAGCTCATGAACCACGAATACTCCTCCTTGATGAGCCATTTGTTGGACAAGACCCGGATGGTCAGGAATTTGTAACTCGCACGATTCTTAGCAAAGCCCGGCATGGGGGCACATGCCTAATAATCACACATAATTCACAATTTGTTCAGAGATACTGTAACAGAGTGCTTTTCCTCCAAGAGGGGAACCTTCTTCTAGATGGACCCCCGAAGATGGTTTTCAATCGCCTTGAGCAACTGGGCCTGATGGAATATATCCCAAGGAGGAAAAATAGATGAAAAAAAGCACGGGATACATTAATCGGGATACGTTCCTGCACAGACTAAATCCGGCGGTGAAGCTGTTTAGTCTTGCATTTATGCTCATAGCAGCCATTATTCTGTCCAAGTGGTATTTTTTGCTTGCTCTTTTGCTTGCTGTCCTTATTGCCTTCAAAACTAGCCAAATACCAGTGGGTCTTACCACCGCCAGAATCAGATTCCTACTGACATTTTCAGCATTCATACTTGTTGTGCAGCTGATAGCAGTACAGAATGGAGTGGTTATCTTCCACCTCTTTCCCTCTGTTGGAACAATTGGGCCCTACTTTCCCGTAACAACATTTGGCTTAGAACGGGGGTTATTGTTTTCATTGAGATTCATGTTGATTGTTTTCTCAAGCAAGCTGTTTGTGGCAGTGACCGATCCCACACTTCTTGCTCATGCACTCACAGATTTGGGTCTTTCCTACCGCTACAGTTTCGCTCTGGTCATTGCGCTACGTTTTGTACCCTTCTTTGATATTGAAACAGAATCTGTTCGCATGGCTCAGCAATCTCGCGGATTCTCTCCCAAAATTGGAAGCCCTTCCAAATTATTGCGAACAATCAGGATGACTTTCTACCCTCTACTCGTATCTGCACTCTCCAAGGCGAATTCCCTGACTATGTCCATGGATGGGAGAGGTTTTGGCTATAGCAAAAAGCGAACCTATATTCGAAAGTCTAGATGGAGAACAATAGATTGGCTAGTCCTAGTGCTTTCTATGGGCCTTCTATTTGTTAGCATTCTTCTTTCGATAGGTCTGGTTCCCCTACATCCTTTACTAAGGTAAAACAATATTGACTATCTTACCGTTTTCATTTCTGATACAATCCACTCTAGGGCTTCACTAACACTTACCTTTCTGTCGCCCATCATCACATTTGGATAGTGCTTGGAATAAAGCTGAAAACACTTTCCCAACGCCAAGACGAAGATATCCGGTGTATCAGGGTCGCTACCAAGCCGATTTAACTCTTCGATACTATGTCTGATAGTTCTTGAAATCTTCTGCTTGATATCATTCCACTCTGCTTGTTCTACTTGCCCTCTCCTTTTACGACAAACGATGATTGCGTCATACTTGATATTGCTAACATTGAGGAGATGGGTGCTTGCTCGCATTTCACTTCTGATTGGCCAAGATTGCGAAACAAAGAATCCGGCATCTAAGACTGCTGTTACTAGAGCTGTCCATGCATCTAGCTCCTTGTGATGGAACGTGAATACGAGCAACCCATCGTCTTTCAAAATTCGATTGGCTTCAGCGAATACGCTTCTGATTCCGTCCAAGAACTCTGCTTGACTCTTTTGTTGTATCCGATTCTGGACAATTTCTTCTTTCCAAGGAACCAAATCAGGTTTGAAATATTCATATTCTTCTGCTAGAGACATTCTCAGCCACGCATAGAAGAAATTTGACAATTCAGAGTAGGCGACATTATCATAATACGGAGGATCTGTAGCCACTAAATCTACCGTTTTGCTTGAGATTTCAAGATCTTGAGATGATTCGCATAACAGACACGTGTTTGCATTACCATCGAGGTCATCATAGTTGAAACATGTTCTTGCAAGAATTGGATTCTTCAGCTCTATTTTTCTAGACTCCCCATTTTCTACGAGTCTCTCAAAAGGACGCTGACAGTATTTCTTTCCCTCTATAACGAGATGTACAAAGTTGGTAAATGAGCCACGCCCCTTCGGTGGGTCATAGCAATTCGCCTCTACTGGAGTCATTGAAGGTGAGAATGAGTGCGTCCTGAATATATCCGTGATGAAACCGTTACTTGCGTTATACTTACAGAAAGAGTTGTTATACTTCAGGCAGTTAGAAAACGCTAGTAGAAGAAACTCCTTCAGATTCTGGTTTCTAATCTGAAGTATCCATCTGTATATCTTGCCTAGATTCAAAAGCTGCCTTTTGTTGAACATATCTGAAAAGCGAATGTATCCGTGTTTCAAGGCTCTCTGTGTCTCTACGCCCAAAGGAATCTTGGTACTCGGGATTGGCAAGCTATCTCTTTCCCGTTTGAATTCTTGTTCAGCTTTATGGAATAAATCTACATCATAGGAACCTACTGATTTGTAGCCTCTCCCCCTCTTGAGTTTTGGATTCTGGTTTTTGTCGCATTCTGGGCAATAGAATTCTACTGCGTAAAGACGCTCTCTAGGCCGTCCTTGTTTTTGTATTACATCTATTACGTTTCCACCCGTGCACCCTTCGCTAGAACACTCATATTTTCTTCCAGATACGAATGACCGACTCTTGGGGACAAATAATGTCTCACATGTAGGGCATGAGCTTTCTTGGTCTGCATTTTCTGTTTCGTACATGCTCCAGCACTTGGGGCAGATAACTACATCTCCTTGGTCAGTTGGTGAGTTGGCGAGGAAGAAATTGCGCATAAGGGGTACTTTTGTTCCACATTTATCACAGTCTATTTCCTTCACATGGAAGTAGTAAATTGCGTTAGCTACTCCCCCACATTCTGGGCACACAGTTCGATAGTATCTCCTGAATTCATCTCCTAGTTCTTGTTCTAATTTCTGCAACGCCTCTCTCAACAGTTCAGGATCTATATCCTCTATTTCCTTCTTGACTACAAACCATGCTACTGGATTGATATCAACACCAATAATCTGGTTAGCATGCCCAAATCTCAATGCTTCTACTATCGTCGTTCCCCCACCCATCATGGGATCGACGATTGTTCTATTTCGAATTTCAACATCTGAAGCATACAGACTCCAAAGTTCTCGATTATCTCCATTCCACCCCTCTATATGTTCGTCTGCAAGCGAATACAAAAGAATTGTCCTGAAGACTGATCCCAACCTTCTTGCCCACCACTTATGCATAACATAAACTGGCCTGTAATGACGCCTTCCGAATCCTGTTGATTCCTTCTCTGCAATTTTGTTCACCTCATTAATTGGAAACGTCTCTTCTATAGGGGCTCTAGGCAGCTGCATTCCCTCCTCTTCATTCTCTTCTACAAAACAACTTCTCCTTATGAAGTGTACGAGTTCCAAACGCGCTCAGCAATTGTCATAAAGGGGAACTACAAGTCATTACTCCGTGAGAGAAAGTGCGGGAAGTGCATATCGAGCTGAACAGAGATGCCTACCTTGCTGGTCAGCAAGTAGAGGGTACTGTTACGGTTCAAACTGATGAATACTTTGAGTGTGAGGATTTCACCGTATTTGTTCGCGGTTCCGAACGTACCCGTATTACAGTTGGTAGCGGAGATGACCGACGCACATATAGAGGATCCACAAAACTCGTTGAGCATCAACTGGATATCAATACGGTAACCAGATTTGGGGCTGGCAAAACACCCATAAATTTCTCTTTTACACTCCCAATGGGACTGCCCCCAACTTACAAAGGAACTGGAGCTCAAATCAAATACTGGATTGAAGCCAAGGCAGAAATTTCATGGGCTTTTGATTGTGATAGTCAGAAGGAGTTCTGGGTATTTTCGCCCGGGGCGAGAGCAACAACAGCTGCAAATAGTGCGACTGCCAAACACGAAGGAAAACCCGTGCTGGACCTTCGCTTGGACGAAACTTCTGTTCCCCTTGGAGCTGGAATACCTTTCCAGTTTAGGGTACACGACGGAATTGAGATTCGTGGTGTTAGAGCCGAGCTCGTTCATTGTCAGAATCGGAAAGCGAGGAGCCGATCTAGAAGAACGGTAAGGGTGATTAACCAACGAGAAATACCGGCTGAAGAGATTCGGTGGGGCCGATGGGTCGATTGGAGTATTCCCACTCGAAGAGATTTTCCACCTACGTTCAAAACGAGACTCATAACAAGCTGGTATTTTGTGAGACTTACGTTGGATCGGCCTTGGCGCTTCGACAAATCTGCTTCTGTGACCGTTGTGCCTTATTTCGACCCAACCAAAAGTAGTTCTTAGCATCGAAAAATTGAGCGTGGTGGTCGGGACGGCCGGATTTGAACCGGCAGCCGACGGATATCTGGAAACGATTCCAACGGAACCGAATACTACAGTCCGTTGCTCTGCCAGGTTGAGCTACGTCCCGCTTGATTCAGCCAATCAGTTTGTATCTAATCAGCTTGGAGACCCACATCTCAACTCGGAGTCCTACTAATCTGCTTTAAAGCATTACTCTCAGGGATAAAGAGAATGGCACCAAAATATGGTTTCTACCGAATGAACATGAGTGTCATACTCGTATGAATCTGGTATTACAGGTGTTAATAATCTGTAGTACGGAACAAGGATATGGTGTAGAATAAGGATGGCAGACATCGAGCGTAAAATTCGAAGAGCACTTGAGAAAAACGGTATCCGATGTCAATCGGTTTACAAGCTTCCTGATGCAGATAACAGTGAACGCGTCCTGATCGCGTTTGATTCAAAGAACAACGGCAAGCTGAGTACAAAGAACGTTAGAAGCGCACTCAATTCAATGGGTTTGGGACGATTCAGCGTCCCCAGAGACTTTCAGCATCTAAGCGCCGCTTTCGTACATCTAGAAGTGGAACTTGGTGCAAGGACTGACCCTGAAATAAGTACAGGCGCAAGTTGACAGGTGTATATACTAATGAATCTCGGGCTCAAGGATAGAAACTTCGTGGTTGCAGCTGCGTCACGTGGCCTCGGATTTGGTGTGGCAAAAGCACTGATTGAAGAAGGAGCGAATGTACTCATCTGCGGACGAACTGAGCGCACGTTAGAAAACGCAGTAGCGAAACTCGGTGATCGTTCAGATTATACTGTTGCTGATGTATCGGAAAAGGAAGATGTCAAGAAATTTCTGGATGTTGCTACTTCCAACTTCCAGAAGATTGACGGTGTGTTTGTCAATGCGGGTGGTCCGCCGCCAGGCGAGTTTTCTGACCTTTCGGACGAACAATGGCAATCATCATTTGATCTGACACTGATGAGTGCAGTTTGGCTAACCCGCTTTTCACTTCCACTCCTTGAAAAATCGGATTCACCTTCAATTCTCTATAGCACTTCAATCTCAGTGAAGCAACCCATAGACAATCTCCTTTTGTCGAATTCGATACGTTCAGCAGTAATTGGACTAATGCGAACTCTGGCTGACGAGATTGGTTCAGAAGGGGTGCGCGTCAATGCAGTTTGTCCAGGTTATATCTACACTCAACGTGTCGAAGAATTGCTTGAGGCAGACGAAGAGAGCTCCAAATCTGCCATTGAAGATAATATTCCAATTGGTCGAATTGGCACGCCTGAAGAATATGGAAGGGTTTGCGCTTTTCTCTTGAGTCCTGTAGCCGGCTATATCCACGGCGCTTCGCTATTGGTTGATGGCGGTCTTTATCGCGGCATGCTCTAATATGTACTAGAACAAAGATTCGAATTCGCTGCCATCAATCTTTCCTAGGCGTCTTAGAGCTGCCTGAGCGTATTTCCGAACGTGAGGGTCTTCATCATCCAAAAGCTGTTCTAAGCTGGCTGCTGCTGGTGGATATGGTGAAACGCCCATCGCCCAAGCTGCTACACGCCTGACTTCTGTATGTGGTGATGACAAGAATTCAGCTATAGATCTGAGGATTATCTCTGATCGTTTTTCTACAATCAAACGAATCATTCGAACCTGTTCTTCAGGTGAAGCTTCCTTCATGGCACCAATAAGTCCTTGAATAGCCTTTGGAGAGTCCATATCTCGCAAAGCGCGGACACTCCAATCCCTGACTGCCTCTGACTCGTCTTCAAGGGCGGCTAGTAGACAATCGATGGACTCTTCATTTCCTATTCTTCCAAGCGCCCATGCTGCTGATTTCCGCATATCTTCATTTGCGTCTCCAAGAATTGCACATAACGAGCCAACGGTTTTATCATCATCGGATTTGGTGAGGGCGTGGACCGCCTCTCTTCTAAGATCTGTCTTCTCATTTGCATCTCGTGCAATCTGCCGCAGAATCCTTCCGTATTCTTCAGGCTCCTCACTGGCTAGAATATGGGTTGCCCATTTCCTGACCTCAAACGGTTGGTTCTCATCTCTGACTAGTTCAAGGCAATCCGGTGTGAATTCATCACTCCGGGTTCTGTATACAGCTCGCAGTCCTGAAATCCTGATATCCGAGTTTTCATCATTTACTGCTTGACCTATGGCTTCACACATAAGGGGCTTATCAAGCAAATCACAGATACCAATGACTCGTTTTTTCAAATTCTCTTTTCCTGAGGCTTCGAATAATGAAGCCACCAACTCTCGGAATTCAGCAGGGTGCGCATTGATGTACTCTGCAATACCTTCGCGCAATTCTGGCCTATCGCTTTTCATAAGCTGCTGTTTCATAGTGTCCAATGCATATTCCCCTAGTATATCTCGAAAGCTGAAACGTTAGGTTTCTTCCACCCCTTCTTATCTGGCTGGTGTTCCAAAACAGCATAGTATGCAGCCATTTGCAGAGCTATACTGTTGGGAATGACTTGAGAAAGTGAGGTTGATAGACCCAATTCATCATCTGTTTTGAGGTGGTGCGCATGAATTCCAAGCGCATCTTTCAGCGCCTTCATGTACCGGGTCATATTGGTATCAGAATCGGAAATCACGATTGCGGAATCCCCGTCTTCGACTGCCAAGACATAATGATGTCGAAATTCTTCGGTGAGAATCGTGGATGCAAATGTAAGTGAATACTCGTTTACTTTACACATTCCAATTTGAGCAGCAACGTAGTTTGGTCCTTCCGATATGAGATACAATCGACTCTCTGGGCGAATAATCTGTGCTATCTTCTTTCCCTCTTCTTCAGCCCATGCAAGAATCTGTTCTCCTTTTGATTTGAGAATCTCAAGATCCTCAGCTAGATCTTCATGCTCGCCTTCAATGCTGTGTGCTACAATCAACAAGTACGCCATTGCAGTTGTAGTCGGTGAGGAGGGACTGATATCATGAGATGTAACGTGAGATTTCGTCACCCAGACAGTCTCAGCATGTTCTGCTGCACTTCCTTCCGGGTTATCAGTTAGAAGAATGGTGGAAGCACCCATCTCACCAGCTTTGCGAAGTGCATCTATAGTTGTGAGGCTTCGACCTGAAGCAGACACGGCAATCAATGCAGATGCATCGTCAAGAGACAATCGTTTGACTTCTGGTGGCGATACAACAAGTGCATTGATACCTTGGCTCAGGAATACCCATTTGCCATATTCTGCTGCGGCCAAGGAGTCTCCACATCCTGTGAGAACAACCGTTTCACTACCCGATATGATGGAAGCTGTTGAAGTATCTACATTATCGATGGTATCTCCAATCGCAGCTTTCTGTTTGGCAATCGCTTCGTAGCACGCATCCAGGAATTCTGTCAAACCTTTCACCTATTTAGAGCATATTTACATCCGGTGGTTGCCCACCAAGTTTTCTGATGAGTCCTATTATCAGGCCACGATGGTGAACTTCGTGCGTGGCTACATGTAATAATGCCTTAGCAACTGTAAAGTTGTTGGTTACACCATTCCAAATAATGGTCTCCACATTCTGTAAGTCAGTTTCTATCAGGTTCGAAAGATATTCCTCTGTCTTTTCTTCCCTCTCTTTAAACAAAACCCTCACATCAGTGACGGTTGTTACTTCCTCTGGATCATAAAGCCTCCTTCCTCTCCCTTTGAGGACTTCATCAATCCAGTACCCCTCATTATTCACAAGATGAACCACGATGTTCCTGATTGACGAATGCCCGACTCCTAAGTCTCTTGTGAAGTCACGCTCAGAAAGATTTCTTTCTATGGAGGATAAAAGTGGCTCTCTGCACTTGATATTATGTTCGAAAAGAAGCTTTATGCAGTCAATCATGGAACATCAATAATCACACGAGAACATCTTAACCTTGCCTTATCAGCAGAAATTGAATGTGGCGCCCCGGTCGGGAGTTGAACCCGAGTCCCGAGAGTGACAGT
Source organism: Candidatus Lokiarchaeota archaeon (assembly GCA_014730275.1). Taxonomy (NCBI): domain Archaea; kingdom Promethearchaeati; phylum Promethearchaeota; species Promethearchaeota archaeon. The sequence continues at coordinate 88,502 of WJIL01000117.1, forward strand.
CTCGGATGCTATTCTGATACCTATAGATTGTTTCTATAGATATGGCCAGACTACACTACCGGGGCACTACTGAACCTGTCCATACTTGGACGAGTCAACGGGGCCACTTGCAGAGTTCTATTAAAGTTGTCGTTGTCAAACCGTCAGCATAATCCTTTTTTGTTGTCTACATAATACATTCTCTCAGTACATTGCCCCTCATTTGAGCAGCTGATATGCCAAATTAGCTTGTCTTAAGGAAAATCTTTTATTCATACATAATTCCCGTTCGGTGCTCAAGCAGGATTGCTTCCCACTCATGCATGGCCATATGCCGCATCAAAGACAAGATGATGGTGCACATCGTTATCTAGTCATTTGTGTTGCGCATGGTCTACTGCAATGCACGGGCTCGTGGCGCAGACAGGTAGCGCAATAGGCTTTTAACCTAGGGGTCGCGGGTTCAAAGCCTCTCTTGGTTTCCAAGAGATGTGAAACTCCCGCCGAGCCCGCCATCGTGCATGCGCAGTAGTATGAGTTGGTTGCGTTCTGATCGAGCTGAACAATCAACGGGGCGTCTATTGCTGGGAATGTACGAGCTCGGATTTTCTGGGTTCCATGCGAAGGGAAGCATGAGTCTGATTTCTGGCAGTAGTACCCCCGTCCATCTCGGAAAGGTGTCATAATATGGCTGCATTAGACGCAAAAGAACGTGGAAATTACTGGCCGGTTATTGAGGCTTTCTTCGATTACTATGGCCTGGTGGGTCAACATCTTGACTCGTTCAACAGGTTCGTCAACGAAGAGTTGCAGAAAGTGGTCGACGATATTGGGAAGATTACACCCAAGGTTGAGGGCTATCACGTAGAACTTGGTGATATAACTGTAGAAGAACCCTCAATTAGAGAAGCTGATGGAAGCGAGCATCCGCTTTATCCAAATGAGGCTAGAATCCGAGATTTGACCTATGCGGCCAAGTTGTATCTCGAGATGACACCAGTCAGGAAAGATGGCTCCGTATCAACTAGAATGGAAACCCTCCGGATTTATGTCGGCGATCTTCCAATCATGCTTCGAAGTGAAAAATGTCTGCTACACGGGATGTCAGATGAGGAACTTATCGAACATGGTGAAGATCCAAAGGACCCTGGAGGCTATTTCATAATCAATGGTTCTGAGCGGGTATTGGTTACTCAGGAAGATCTTGCACCCAATAGGATTCTAATTGAAGAGGCGAGTAAGAGCTCCAGTTATACTCATGTTGCTAAGGTATTTTCGACATCTCGGGGCTTTAGAGCTCCAGCAACAATTGAACGGAAAAGAACCGGAGAACTAAGAGCATCATTCCCCTCAGTTCCAGGTAAGATTCCATTGGCAATACTGCTCAAGGCTCTCGGATTGGAATCTGACAGAGAAATTGTTGATGTCATCTCTGATGATGATGAAATCCGGAATGAGCTTATTGTTACTATTGAACAATCTGCACCAATAAATGCTGATAGAGATGATCCAGAGGCTTCAACTAAAGACAACGCACTAGACTATATTGGAAAGCGAGTGGCAGTCGGTCAAACAAAGGAATATCGCCTTTCGCGGGCGGAGAAGGTTCTCGACAGATATTTGCTTCCTCACGTTGGGACCGATCCCGAGAATCGTCTTCAGAAGGCTTACTATCTTGGACAGATGATTGAGCGTCTTCTAGAGCTTGTCCTCGGTAAGCGTGAGGCTGATGACAAAGATCATTACGCTAACAAGCGACTAAAACTCTCTGGTGACCTTCTGATGTCACTCTTCAGGGTTGCACTGTACTCTCTGAATCGTGACATAAAGTATCAGCTGGAACGAACTGCCACACGCGGTAGAAAACCCAATATAAGAACGGCGGTTAGAGCGGATGTTATTACACAGCGTCTTAAGCACGCTCTTGCTACCGGGAATTGGGTTGGGGGAAAGGCTGGAGTTTCACAACTACTCGATCGTACTAACTACATATCTTCCCTATCTCACCTGCGCAGAGTGGTTTCACCGCTTTCAAGATCACAACCTCATTTTGAGGCTCGAGACCTTCATTCCACCCATTGGGGGAAGATATGCCCAAACGAGACGCCCGAAGGTCCTAACTGTGGTCTTGTCAAGAATATTGCGATGATGGCGTACATTTCGGTAGGAACTGAGGAAGAACCAATCGAACGTGCACTTCTTCAAGCTGATGTTGAACCAATTGAAAGCCTGAAGGGCAAACGGGGGCAGAAATGGGCAGATGTATTTCTGAATGGCCGTCTTATTGGAGTTCATGCTGCTCCTAAGGTGCTAGCAAAAACCATGCGCCAGAAGAGACAAGCTGGCGAAATCGACTCAGAAACTAACGTCGCATATTATGAAAACACACATGAAGTTCAAGTGAACTGTGATGCTGGCAGGGTTAGACGACCACTAATAGTAGTAGAGAATGGCAAGAGTCGTTTGACCAAAGAACATCTCAGAATGGTAATGGATGGAGAATGGCAGTTTCAAGACTTGATGCGAAACGGACTCGTAGAATTCTTGGATGCAGAGGAAGAAGAGAATGCCCTCATTGCAATGTATCCTGATGATATTGGACCTGATACAACCCACTTGGAGATTGAACCGTCAACTATCCTTGGTATATCTGCAGCTTTGATACCTTTCGCTGAACGAAATCAGTCTCCACGTAACGTATACATGGCGGGTATGGCCAAGCAATCAATAGGTGTTCCCTCGTCCAATTTTAATCATCGTGCTGATACCCGGTCTCATTTCTTCCACTATCCACAGATTCCATTGGTCACGACAAGAGCTATGGATTCGATAGGTTATGAAGACCGACCTGCAGGTCAAAACGTGGTCATGGCAATTCTGTCATTTGAAGGCTATAATATCGAAGACGCTTTGATTATGAACAAGGCCTCAATTGACAGAGGTTTGAGCAGAAGCACATTCTGTCGGGTATACGATAGCGAGGAACGGAAATATCCTGGCGGTCAAGAAGATCGATTTGAAATACCTGAGAGAAGCGTGCGTGGATACCGCGCATCTGAAGCTTATCGCAATCTCGGTGAAGATGGTATTATTGAAACAGAAGTTGAAGTCCAAGGTGGTGATGTTCTTATTGGACGAACTTCACCTCCACGATTCCTTGAAGAATACTCAGAGTTCGAGATTACTTCACCAAATAGACGTGAAACCTCTGTTGCCGTAAGACATGGTGAGTCAGGAGTCGTAGACAACGTAATTCTAACTGAGACAATTGATGGAAATCGTCTTGTGAAGGTCAAGGTACGGGATCTGAGGGTACCAGAGCTTGGTGACAAATATGCTTCCCGTCATGGCCAGAAAGGAGTTCTTGGATACTTGGCGCCCCAAGAGGATTTGCCTTTCACAGAACAAGGCATTGTTCCTGATATGGTTCTTAATCCTCATGCCATCCCTTCAAGGATGACCATTGGACAAATCCTCGAAATGATTGCTGGAAAAGCGTCTTCAGTCGAAGGTCGACAGAAAGATGCTACTCCCTTCTGCGGAGTGACAGAGGAAGAGCTATTTGAAACGCTCAAAGAACATGGATTCCAGCATAATGGCCGTGAGACCATGTACTCCGGAGTAACCGGTGAGAAACTCAAAACCGACATTTTCCTCGGAGTAATCTATTATCAGAAACTCCATCACATGGTTGCGGACAAAATCCACGCTCGTGCAAGAGGTCCTGTACAGATTCTCACTAGGCAACCAACGGAAGGTCGTGCCCGCGAAGGAGGTCTTCGTTTTGGAGAGATGGAACGAGACGTGCTTATCGGACATGGTGCTGCAATGCTTCTGAAAGGTCGCCTCCTCGAGGAATCGGACAGGAGCACGATGCTTGTCTGTGAAGAATGCGGCCTCATTGGAGTGTATGACCGTAATCGTGATAGCTACTACTGCCCGATTTGCGGTTCGGATGCAAAGGTAAGTAGAGTTGTTGTATCATATGCTTTCAAATTGCTTTGTCAAGAAATGATGTCGCTAGGGCTTGCACCCCGACTTAGACTAAAGGAGTTGATCTAGATGTCTTTCAATCAAACACCAACCAAGAAAATCGACGCAATCGAATTCGGGCTGCTTAGCCCAGAAGATATCCGTAAGATGTCAGTTGCTCAGATTGTGGTGGCCGATACCTATGACGAAGACGGCTATCCAATCGAATCTGGAATCATGGATCAAAGACTTGGTGTAATTGATCCGGGACAACGGTGTCGAACGTGTGGGAACCGGGTTGGTAACTGTCCTGGCCATTTTGGTCATATTGAACTTGCAAGACCAGTTATGCACGAAGGATATGCAAAGAAAATCTACAAAGTACTCCGTGCAACGTGTGGTGAATGCAATAGGATTCTTCTTACCCCTGATGAGATTGATTATTTCAAACGTGAAATCAAGAAGTTTCCTAAGACAAGCCAGCGCTATGAAGACTTAATCAAGGACGCTCTTAAGCGTGGAAACAAGCTCAAGAAGGGTAAAGTATGCCCACATTGCGCAGCGGATCAGCACAAGCTCAAATTGGAGAAACCCACTTCCATTTACGAAGTTACCGAACAAGGTTCAGTTAGACTTACACCTATTGATATTCGCGCTATTCTGGAAAACATACCTGATGACGATTATCGTCTGATGGGTATCGACCCTGAAGCTGCCCGACTTGAATGGGCAATTTTGACCGTTCTGCCTGTTCCTCCTGTTACAGTAAGACCGTCAATCACCCTTGAATCTGGTGTGCGCAGCGAGGATGATCTGAGCCATAAACTCATCGACATAATTAGAATCAATCAGCGGCTAAGAGAGAATCTCGATGCAGGCGCGCCACAACTCATCGTTGAAGATTTGTGGGAGCTTCTACAGTATCATGTGACAACCTACTTCGATAATAGTGTAAGCGGAATTCCTCCTGCTCGACATCGGTCCGGAAGAGCGCTTAGAACTCTCTCTCAGAGACTAAAGGGCAAGGAAGGTCGATTCAGATCGAACCTATCAGGGAAACGAGTAGATTTTTCCGCACGGACGGTAATCTCCCCCGATCCGAATCTCAGTATGAATGAGGTTGGAGTCCCTGAACAAGTTGCAAAAATCCTCACAATACCTCAGAGGGTAACGGATTGGAATCTTGAAGACATGAAGGAGCTCGTTATTCGAGGACCGGACAGGCATCCAGGTGCAAATTATCTCATTAGATCTGATGGGCGTAGGGTTGACTTGCGTTTTGTCAAGGATCGAACCATAATTGCTGATACAATAGAACCTGGTTTCGTAATCGAGAGGCATCTAGGCGATGGCGACATTGTTCTTTTCAATCGGCAACCATCTCTACACAGAATGTCAATAATGGCGCACGAAGTACGGGTAGTGCCTTACCGAACATTCCGACTGTCACTTTTTGTGTGTCCCCCTTACAACGCGGACTTCGATGGTGATGAGATGAACCTTCATGTGCCTCAGTCTGAAGAGGCTCGAGCAGAAGCTAGGGTTCTAATGAGAGTACAAGAACAGATACTCTCTCCACGATACGGAGGACCCATTATCGGTGCTCTACAGGACTACATATCTGCTGCATTTCTATTGACTCGAAAATCGAGTCTCTATACTCGCAATCAAGTTAATCAGCTGCTAGCAACCTCTGGCTACGAAGCTGACATTCCAGAACCTGCCATCAAGTCACCCGTCAATCTATGGACTGGAAAGCAAATCTTTAGCATGTTTATTCCTGAAGGCATCAACATTTCATTCACAGCAAACATATGTCGGAATTGTGACGTGTGCAAGGCAGAGGAATGCGAGTTTGACGCATATGTTGTTGTACGCGATGGGAACCTAGAATACGGTGTTGTTGATGAGAAAGCGTTTGGTGCTGGTGAGCCTGATTCTCTCTTCCACAGAATTGTTAAAGAGGAAGGTTCCACAGCTGCGAGGAGATTCATCGACTCCATAGGTAGGCTTCTTGTGCGCCTCATTACTAATCGAGGTTTCACAATGGGTCTTGACGACGTAACCCTTCCCGATGAAGCTTCCCGACGGATTCGAGTCATCTTGAAGGAAGCCAACGAGAAGGTCAACCAACTTATCGAAACGTATCAGCGCGGCGAGCTCGATGCCAATCCTGGTCAAACCGTTCTTGAGACCTTGGAACAACGTATTATGGCAACCCTTGCAGAAGCTCGTGATTCCGCAGGTGAAGTAGCAGGTCAACATCTAGGGTTGGACAACTCGGCTGTAATCATGGCACAGACAGGAGCCAGAGGTTCTCGATTGAACCTTTCTCAGATGGCTGCGGTCGTAGGACAACAAGCCGTTCGTGGTGAACGAATCAGCCGAGGATACGTTGGCAGAACACTCCCTCATTTCAAGGCTGGAGATCTGGGTGCGCGTGCACGAGGATTTGTATCATCGAGCTATAAACGGGGCCTAGATCCTATTGAGTACTGGTTCCACGCTGCAGGAGGAAGAGAGGGTCTTGTAGATACTGCAGTTCGTACCTCAACATCTGGATACATGCAGCGCAGGTTGATGACGGCACTTCAGGACTTGAAAGTTGAGACTGATGGTACTGTGAGAACGGCCCCAGGTAGAATCGTCCAGTTCAAATTTGGTGATGATGGTGTCGATCCAAGTAAATCGGACCACGGAAGAAGCGTTAACATAGATATTGAGCTGGAGAAGGTGTTAGGAAAGGGTAGGATGGAACAAGGGAGGTAGTAAGTAGATGACAGAAGGCAATATGTCCGAGCATATGGAGAAGCGCATGCAAAAGATCAGAGATAACCGGCGATTACCGCCGAAGATTATCAATCAACTTGAAAATAAGTTTGAGAAGTTAGATGTAACAGAAGACGAATTTGATCAAATCTGCGATAATGTAATTCAGTCCTATGAACGGTCCATAGTTGAACCTGGTGAAGCTGTAGGAACGGTTGCTGCTCAAAGTATAGGGGAGCCTGGCACACAGATGACACTGCGTACTTTTCACTATGCCGGTGTTGCAGAATTGAGCGTTACCCAAGGTCTTCCGCGTCTTATCGAGATTGTTGACGCACGTAGAAATCCAAGCACTCCCACGATGACCATTCACTTGGACCCATCTATTGCAGCTGATCGTTCAGAGGCCAAGAAAATAGCACAAAACATTGAGATGGTACTCGTAGAGAGTGTAGCTAGCAACGTTTCTATCGATCTACTTAGACAGGCTATTGATATACGGCTTGACCCCGAACTCATGGAAGACAAGGACCTAACTGTGGAAGCAGTGGCTGAAGCAATCGACAATGACATTAAGAGAAAGGGGGAAGTTGAAACTGGCAAAAACACCATTTTTGTTTACCCTACTAGTGATGAGCTCGCCGATCTCCAGCGACTTAGTGACAAGATACGCGAGGTTAGAGTGAAGGGTATTGATGATGTAACACATGTGGTTATTCGAAAGGACGGTGGGGAATATGTCTTGTATACCGAAGGCACTAATCTTGAAGATGCATTGGAAATAGAAGGTGTAGACCCGAACCGAATCCACACAAACCACCTACGAGAAATTCTTGAGGTTCTCGGAATTGAAGCTACGAGGAACGGAATAATCAAAGAAGCACTTGCAGTTCTTGACGAGCAGGGTATGGACGTTGATGTGCGCCATATCATCTTGGTGGCTGACATGATGACCCATTCAGGTGAGATTCAACAAATTGGCCGCCATGGAATATCAGGACAAAAACACAGCACACTCGCCAGAGCTGCTTTTGAAGTCACAATCAAGCATCTGCTTGGTGCAGGTATCGCTGGTACTAGAGATCCCCTTGATGGTATCACTGAGAACGTGATTTTGGGTCAGCTTATACCACTTGGAACCGGCTCAATTGATCTACTGATGAACCCTCAAGCATCGAATTCATAGTGATAAGAGTTGAAGATACATGTCGGAAACATTAAAACAGGTCATCTATCTGGCCATTCCCTGTAAAGGCCTAGCCTACAATCAAAGAAAGAGGTCGTAATAGTGAGTCTAGAACAGCCGATTGCTAGTGCAGCGAATACTGGCGAATGTCGTATTGGTGCTAAGTCATCAATCCGTGCAATAAAGATGGGAGAGGCCAAACTAGTTGTAGTTGCTGCCAACGCCCCAATTGATGTACTGGAAGATATCGACTACTATGCCAAAATGGGGAATGTTTCTACTAAGAGATTTGAAGGAACCTCTTGGGATTTGGGTGAAGTTATAGGCAAACCATTCATGGTTGCCGCAATAGCGGTCATTGAACCAGGTGATTCAAACATCCTCGAATTGGCGTGAGGGCGAATTTTTTGGGCAAAGTAAAGCTATCCATGGATGATATGGCTCTTATTGCCAAATTCGAACAAATTACCGGCGCTCCCGCAACTGATGTGATTGCTGAAGAGGACCGTCTCATTTTTGTTGTGAGTGGAAAACACTTGGGTAAAGCAATCGGTCCTCGAGGTTCTCACGTGAAAAAAGCTGCTGAACTCTTTGACAAGGAAATCGACATAGTCGAGGATGCAGATAATCCGGAAGACTTCGTGAAGAATGCATTGTCCCCAGCACGTGTTGATGAAGTAAACATTAGAGAGCAGAAGAATGGTCGCAAGGTTGCTTCGGTGAAAGTTAATGATAAAGACCGTGGTATTGCTATTGGCAAACAAGGGCGCAATGTAGCACGAGCCCGCATTCTTGCACAACGCCACTTTGATGTGGATCAAGTTGTAATAGATTGATGGTATGACTGTTTTTCATTAGTTATTTTTTTGTGCTCATTTCTTACAAGAAACCTTTTGTCGTGTCATAATTCTTTTAAGCCTCTAGGAGTGGCTTTGCTCTGACCCACCGTAGAGAACGCCATGAATGGTGTCTTAGCATTAGCACTAGGAGATGTTATGATTTGACCGGAAAGAAAAGCCCAATGGGTGAATTCGCAGCAAGAGACCTGAAGAGGAAACGCAAAAAATTCCGCTGGAAAAAAGCCAGTGTAAAACGGAAGCTTCTCAATTTAAAAGAGAAGACTGATCCCTTGGAAGGGGCACCCCAAGCCAATGGTATTGTACTTGAGAAAGTGGGAATCGAATCCAAACAACCTAACTCAGCTATTCGAAAGGCTGTGAGGATTCAGCTTTCCAAGAATGGGAAACAAATTACTGCTTTTATTCCTGGCGACGGTGGACTGAAGTACATCGATGAGCATGATATGGTGCTAGTAGAAGGAATAGGTGGGGCAATGGGCGGTGCTATGGGTGACTTGCCTGGAGTACGGTGGAAAGTCGTGAAGGTCAATGGTGTAGCCTTAGAATCATTAATCTACGGTAAAGCTGAGAAACCAATTCGGTAGAGGAAGAAAAATGTCAGAAGAAGCAACAACTGAAACTGAAGAACAGGAAACACACACAGCACCAAGGCTTCTGCTTTTCGGCAAATGGGATTCCACGAGGGTTCAAGTTGGCGATATTGGTTTGAGAAGATACATCTCTTTGAAACCTGTTTTGATTCCTCACTCAGCAGGACGACATGCTGGCAAGAGATTCCATAAATCAGATGTTCCCATTGTTGAACGTTACATCAACAAATTGATGAATGCAGGCAAGCGGAAAGCGAAGAAAACGAGGACAGGACGCTGGGCCGGTAAGAAGGCGAGGATGATATACGCCGTTCGACGGGCGTTCAATATGATTAATTTCAAGACAGGCAAGAATCCAATACAAGTTCTTGTAACTGCAATAGAGAACGCAGCACCAGCTGAAGAAACTACTCGCATTTCATATGGTGGCATGGCTTATCCGCGTTCCGTTGATGTTGCTCCTCAACGAAGAATCGATTTGGCTTTGAGGTATTTGGCAGTAGGTTCTGTTCGAGCTGCTCACAAGAATCCGAAATCACTTGAAGAATGCATCGTCGACGAGCTTCTGGCTGCCTATAATAATGATACGAGAAGCTATGCTATTTCCCGTAAGGAAGAGCGGGAGCGCGTAGCCCGATCTGCTCGGTAATGTCTCGTTCCTTTCGGTTTACGACACTAGGCTAAAGCAAATGCTCTTTAACTAGCGGTCTTTGTTTCTGCAAATGAGAGTGGAGACATGGATCAACATACGAAATCGTGGTTAGCCATCCTGTTCACTACTCTCGCTTGGGGCTCGTCTATCGTATTTGCCAAGTTCGTCTATACCGAACTAACACCCATGGTATTCCTGGCGTTGCGTTATACCATTGCATGTCCGCCGCTTTATTTGCTGGGAAGACTTCTAGCTCAGACCAAGCCCGATGAGTACATAATCCGAGAGAATTGGAGAATTCTTCTTGCGGCAGGCATAAGCGGCCCTTTCGTTTCACAGGCACTTCAATACATAGGATTGGGCTATACTACGGCCAGTGACACTGTACTTCTAATCAATTTCGCCCCGTTATCATCAGCAGTCCTAGCAGTCCCCCTTCTTAACGAATCGATGGGCCGATGGAAAATCACAGGCATGATCCTTGCAATTGTTGGTGCATCCTTTATTGTCCTAGGAGGGGCTTCAGTTGAATCAGCAATATTGCCGAATCGTGTACTTGGAGATTTGCTCGTTCTTGGTTCTACATTTTTCTTCGCCCTCAATGGTATTTTTGGAAAAATGGCGGTTAAGACCCTTCATTCTCTGCATTTCACATTTGTTAGCATTTTATTCTCGATTCCTTTTCTCTGGCTATCCGCAATAATCACAGAAGACCTTGCTATTCTGCTTACTGTGTCATTAGGAAACTGGCTTCTTATGCTCTGGATAGGCATTGTGAACACTGCCGTTAGCTTCGCCCTCTACTATGAAGCTCACAGACATATAGACGCCTCCACCATCCAAATTGGGTTAAATATGGTTGCAGTATGGGGTGTCCTTCTGTCCGTCCTTCTGCTTGCTGAATCCGTAACATTGCTTACACTTTTCGGTGGCGCACTTACTGTTGTGGGTGTCATACTAGCACAGGCTTTCACCAAAAGAAATAGGACTGCTTCCGAAAAGACCCCATAATCCTCTCTCCTTGCTCAATACCATCCGGTATTCTAGACCCTATACTCCTCCTGTAGGATTATTTCGGGTATCTTTGGAAGTATCGGAGGCCATAACACTTAGTAACTGACCTTTAATTTCCTCAATAAAGCTTCGCCGTACTCTCTTGGGATGAATCGCAATTATTAAAAGGTGAGCACGGCAGGACTCAAAAAGCCAGTCCTTCCATGAGGAAGGGCTACCAAACAAGAATAATAGGAGAGATTATGCCTTGCCTAAGAAAAGTGAGCATCTCAATATGGTTGTTATCGGGCACGTAGACCACGGCAAATCAACCATGGTTGGGAGGCTATTATATGAAACAGGCGCTGTTGATGAGCGTACATTCCAGGCGCACAAGAAAGAAGCGGAGGAACTTGGGCGGCCTAGCTGGGCATGGGCCTTTGCGCTGGACCGCCTGAAAGAAGAGCGCGAACGTGGTTTAACCATCGATATCGCTTTCTTCAAGTTCGAGACTCCGGGAGGACTATACTACACGATTATTGATGCTCCTGGTCACAAGGACTTCATCAAGAACATGATTACTGGTGCATCACAAGCAGACCTCGCTCTACTCGTTGTGTCTGCGAAACGTGGTGAGTTCGAAGCCGGTATTGGTCCAGGTGGACAGACCAAAGAGCATGCCTACCTTGCAATGACATTGGGTGTGCCTAACATCATCGTATGTGTTAACAAAATGGATGATGAGACTGTCGACTATAGTGAGGACCGGTTCAATGAGGTTAAAGAAGAAGTGGGTGGCTTCCTGAAAGGCATCGGATACAAGCCTGAGGATGTTGAATTCATTCCTACTTCCGCTTTGTCAGCATGTAACCTCAAGGAGAACACACCCGACCTTACACCTTGGTATGACGGACCGTCTTTGCTTGAGGCACTTGATCAAGTACAGTTACCTGAGAAACCAATCGAGTTGCCCCTCCGAGTACCTATCAACGATGTGTACTCAATCAAGGGTGTCGGTACTGTACCAGTAGGACGTGTCGAGACTGGAGTCATGAAACCTGGTGACAAAGTCACATTCATGCCGCCGAACAAGACCGGTGAAGTCAAATCGATTGAAATGCATCATGAGATGCTAGATGAAGCAGAACCAGGTGACAATGTTGGTTTC
>WJIL01000118.1 GCA_014730275.1 Candidatus Lokiarchaeota archaeon
CCTCTGGCTGTGTTGTTCCTGAGAGTGGAGTTGTTTGCACGCTCCAAAGTGAATCCGGGGCCTGAGTTATTGTACGAAGTGTTGTTGACAAGCCGGTTGTGATGAGCATTCCAAATGTAGAACCCGCCGTATGAATAGAAGTCGTCGACTGAGTTATTGAATGCGGTGTTATCAGTCAGATTACAATCATCAGAAACGAACACGAAGAATCAACTGAAATAGTTCGCATGTGCTGTGTTGTGGTTCAACTTACAACCATACGAAGATTTCAGATAGACTCCCCGTCCGTCATTGGTGCTAGCACGATTCCGTGACAACACCGTGTCGTTGGTGTTTTCAAGGTAGATGCCACCGACTCCGTAGATATCATCAATGGAATTATTGGACGCGAGATTGTTGGTCAAAATGCATGAGCTGGAATACTTCAGGTAGAATCCGCCGTCCAAGTTATCATACACTGTGTTATTGCTCAAGCTGCAACCGGTTGAGTGTGAGAGATAGATCCCACGAGAGTGGCGAGTAACCCTGCAATCCTGAACGACTCCGTTTGTAACATTGCTGAGCATGATTCCGTGACTGGAAGAGGGATTCGCGGAAGAGACCATGCAGTCCCTGATTTCGAAGTACACCGTCGTGTTCTTGATACTGATACCAGTTGCATTGTCTGTGATATTGAAACCTTCAATCACGTAAGGATCATCAACATTTCCGCTCCCCGGCCAGCCCTGGTCGGAGAAGTCAGAGTTGTTGTTTATGGCAATAGGGTCGTGTTTGATATACGAATCTCCTAGTATCGTTTGCGGTATGTTGTATGGTTTACTTGTTGATTCAGGGTATCCCCCGACGCGCAGACAAATGAATGCAAGAAAAGCTACTGTGATGATACACAGAGACGTTATTTTCTTGTCCCTCAATCTCATTACCTCAGTTAGAGAGATATTTCTGTTCCTGAGAGTATAAGACTTGTGCTTATTTGGGAGGTATTTTCTTGTACCGATTCAAAAGAGTAACCCATCTTCTGATGGCCCAGTGCCCAGAAGATGCTATGGAAGAACTGATGTTTCAAGAGGATACAATCGAGCCAGGATGTAAGTGTCCACATTCGTGCGTATATTGTTACTTGAGAACAAATCCGGGATCTTGCATGAAACGGAAAAAGATGTGTATCGACAAAAGCTGAGAAATCGAAACTCTGAAGTGGCGCTTAGCGAGATACTTCTCTAGGAGAATTCATCAACTAATTCCCCCTAAGAACCTCTGAGAACTGCTCGATATAGAGACTCCCAAAACGATTGAGCTATACCAGAAAGAAAGACGGAGAATGATAGAGATTTCTCTATCATTCTGTGAGTCATATTACGAATAGATTTGAACCGAGATGTCGTATGCTCCTCCATGATTCTCGTTGTTTGTTCCTTCGTTGAAGTATACTCGGATATAGTGGGTTTCAGGTCCTGCAATGAAGGAGTACATTTCGGTCCCCCCTTTTCCATTACTGTTCTTGTATTTGATAAGATTATGGCTGGAATCATAGACCTTGAATATTACGTCAAGCCCCTCGTAGTCGTCATCAATGGGCGCCACAATTATATCGACCCAATAACTATAGTCCTCTACAGTGAACTTAAAGAAATCAACATCTTCATACCAGAGCCCCTCATCTTGGCGGATGAATGGATCCGGATTATCGGCTCCTGAAGCCGATCCTAGGTTTTCCGCGCTTGAGAAGTCAGAACCGGGGGTATCATCTATTTCGAAAGTGATGCCACCATATCCATACATCCGGTCAATTTCTGCATACTCACCATCAACCTTATTCCTTGTATCTACCTTGCTTCTCGCATAACTGTAGCTTGACGAGGCTGAATAACCATTGCAAAGCTTGTCAAAGAAGTACGTGGCGAACTCCCTTGCTACGGTTTTTCCCACGGGTTCATCCCATCCAAGTACACAATCTACTCCTGCATCCATGAAAGCATCGGTTATGGAGTCATGGACAGTAACCCAGTTATCACGGTTTATTTCCCACCGATTCCATGAATGGTCTCCATGCCAATCATCTGCGGCGCTCCAGCAGGCACAGGGAAAGGCCAGTTTCATGGAGGACAGGTCTTCACTCCTAATTTGACTCGGGAAGATGTCGTAATCGTGGTCTAAAAGGTCATAATACTGATCGTCATACTGATAGGTCTCGTTGGTAAACAGAGTTGAGTGATTTTGGGAGCCGACTTCTGTTATGTAGCCATGACCAATATGAAAGTAGATGCTCTCTCTGTCCATTCGATTCAGTTCGTTTGCTCTGTATTCACCCTCGTAATAATGTGCACATTTTCTGTTTTGATACACAAGTGCTGACCGGAACCTAAGATACACGCTTTTTCCGCAATCATATGTTTCTTGAGCCCCCGGGTCAATCGCATACGCGTCACAGTTGAGTGATGCCATATAGCCTGAGACATCAATAACTGACAGGGTTGTGGAATCCACCCAAGAAAACATGTTTCCAAAATCTAGCTTCCAGCACAGGTGAGTCTCCTTTTCCAAGGGTACAAACTCCAAACTATAGCGGAAGAGGCTGTTGCCCATTAAGGAAACTCCAAAATGCTTCAATGTGCTACTGATTCCATGCTTAGGGATTGCCGATGCAGTTACATCATGCCAGTTGTGATAGAAGGAGACGACATCACTCCCGCTTGGGTTGACCTCGATTTCTATCATGTCTCCTTTAACCGGAACACCTTCGTGTTCGTTCTTCCAGCTGAATACCCATCCTGTGGTCCCTTTCAAAAGACCCTCAAATACAGCACTTCCGGGCATTTCAAAAACATCTTGTTGCTCTAGGGATTCAATGAACTCGAAGGCTGTCCCTATCGCCAAGACTTTCGCTTCCTGCAGATTTGCCACATATGACCACGCGGACTTCTCTGTCGTATCAATATGATGTACGATTGCACCTGTCTCAGCGTGAAAACTAGACTCGATTATTCCGTCATCTTCTGTTTCCCAAGCAATCGTATGCAACGTTTTTCTAATATCTGGATTCCATTGCTTCTTATTCTCGCGCAGAATCGCGTTAGTAGGGATTTCAGAAATGCTCTTTGCTATTTGCATATCCCCCTCACCGATGGAAGTATGCCCGTTGGGGACTCTTAGTCCACCAATCTGGATCGTGGATACTGCAAATAGGGTTACAATTACCAAGAATGCTAACACATATTTTCGTTCCATATTACTTCACTCCGCCCTATGATTCTTGATGGAATTGATATCCCAACACATTGAGAACTACGAAGAATCAACATATTCTATCGATGAAACTCCATAGTCCTTCCTCACGTGCAGATTTGTGATTATGCTTCGCATAATCTAAGTATATATTGTCTATTAGATATTTAAGGAGAACTGGAAGAGATTTCTACCAATTCTAGATTCAGTATCATTCTGAAAGAATCAGTAGCCTCTCTAGTCTAAACTAACAGCCTTCACAGAGGTTCTCTACATAGAGGATGTGGAAAAGGATGTTCCATTTTCTATGTAGCTGCTATATCCGTTGGATTGTAGCGAGAAATTCGAAAAACCGACAAAGAAACGTTTTTGAACTTAACATTCGGACACCAAAGTAGATTGGTCATAATTGACTGGTCCTATTCATAGCTTAGTAAAGTCTCATAATTCGAAGAATTCCTTGTTCGAATAGACAATGTCTAGTATTGTTGAAATTGCATATCGAATTGTATAACATAGAGTATCTCCGTTCTTGTAGGTAAGCTGTGTTTCAAGCAATGTCTCTATGGTTAAGATTGGATCATAAAACATAACGGAAGTCAATTTTGAAATCCTTAAGGCATATTTAAAGCAATCAAGGACCATATAAAATAGTGGTACATGCTACATCGAAGTATCCTGTTCCATCCCAAAGCATACAACATGCAGAATAAGGGGTGGGTCTTTTTCTCGTAAACTCGGCTTTTTCTTACATAGCTGTTATAATGTGATGCCCTTTGCGGAAGGGTACGGTGGAATTACCAATTTTTGAGAAATGAAATTTTCCGATGAACGAGTTTAAGTGGGCTGACGCATTCATCAATGTACGGGAGTAGTAATGAGTTTAGAGTGGGCAAAAAACAAAATCATGGCACACTGTGATTGGGCAAAATCGATCATTCTCACTGGCAGTCAGGCTACAGGGGAGAGTACATCTTCAAGTGATATTGATTTCATCGCAATTGTGGAGGGTACTAGTTCAGGAGAGCGGATAAGACGATCTATCAGTAAACGGTCTACAAAAGGTAACAGACCCCTCGTGGATGTCAAGGTTTACACGGAGGAGGAGTTCAGGAAAGCCAAATCAGGGAAAGAGCATCTGTTTTTGTGGACTGCGCTTACAACCGGGCAGACACTATGCGGTGAGGATCTCACCCAAGATATAACGCTGAATAAGAGACGAGTGGTCAACACGGTGTGGGAGGAACTCCACGAGGTAGTGGATTGTGTTGATATGCTTGAGATGAGGGCTCATTTTACCGGGTGTTGCTTCGCTCTCTATCAAGCACTTGCTACCACATACTTCGTGCAGAAGTTTGTTCTGGACCAGTCCAAACACCCCTCAAAACTCGGCTTCATGACTGATATGTTAGGAGATGCTCATGACCTCGTGAAGGATAGATACTACTACGTAGCCAGCAGAACTGAAAAATCCGAACTCGCACAGGATGTTGGCATACCAACTAGTGTTGACAGGAAATTCAGCGAAGCGGACTACAGTGTGGTACGACAGAAGTGTGAGGAAGCTGTCAGATATCTTCGGCAGAACTATTCGAAGGTTGCTGAGTGGGCTGAATCATAGAAGTATGTACCCGGTTTCCCGCCGATGGTATTGGGGACGCCTATGCACTCAATGCGAACAAGTTCCATTCAGACGCTCTTGTGAACGCATTACCTGATTATAAGACGCGTACAAGACGAGTGGGCTATGCTACTGATTCTTCGGTGACTACTCGAGATGTCCGTTTGTTAAGCCCACAGACCACTTTCTGTCTTGTTGTTCGTCGTCATCCCCTATTGCAACCAAAGAACACGTCACCGGGAATCTCTTTCCTTTTTGTCCGCTTCCATGGCCTGTAGATCCCCCGTGAAGGCAGTTCTCCTGGACCACCACGGAATCGGAACTCTCACACTTCTTATATACTAATACAACATAGTATAACCAAATCTCAATGCATAGCAGTGCGCCATGCCGCCCGCCACACGAGATGATGACGTACGATGAAACTTGACAGTGGAGTATACAGCATATTGCACAGAGCAGAGGGCGTCTTGAGCCTGCGTGAACCCCCTGTTCCGAAAGAGTGGGATACAACCAAGCGTCCTCACGTGGCTCTTCTGCAACGGCACGAGGATTCCGTTGTGCGCTTCTTCTTGTCCGATCCCGCTGAGGGCGACGGCGAACTGGACGCTTGTGACTTAACAGTCCTTCCGCATGACTCGGTGATAGAGGTGCGGTACAGCCAGACCGACTACAGGTACTACAAGCGACGAGAGTATGATTGGACCAAGGTTGCTGAAATCAGGGATCCGTTCATTACTGAACTGGATGTGTACGAGTATGGATCTGTTCCCATCCGTTTCACTCTGGATGAGGATATACCGGCTACCGCCAGAAGAACCGGAGACGAAGATTTTTCGGGAGAGAAGCATTAGTATTTTAACAGTTGCATATCCTTTTTCCCCGAGCTGGGATTGACCTATCTGGCCCATTTCGAAGACAAAAACTTACCTGATGAGAATGCGATAGTACAAACAGTTGTGGTAGGAAGATGAAACCTGAAGCGGAGATTCAACACCTGAAGAACTATGATTTCAAGTTCTTCAAAGATTATCAGGACCAATTCAACTCCTTCATTAGAGAAACGAATGAGAGGTTCGGGCCCAAGATGGTCGAGAAGGGAGTCGAATCCGCAGAGAAGGTGGCCAAGTATGTCTTCCGGGTATTTCGCCATTACATGAACAAGATAATCCGGTACTACAAGTATGAGCGGATGCATCATTGGTTGAATGAAATCAAGAACTCTGATGCCGGCTATTTCTTCGTAATAAACAAGGTCGAACACAACGGCAATGAAATAGTGCCGTATAGCCATCACAATATTGTCATGTCTATGCTGACCAAAGACTATGTCTATATGGATGAAAAAGCGTAGAATGAATCAGTTGAAACAATTAGCAAACCAGAAGAACTTGACCGATACGCTCAGGGTTTTGAACTGGGCGGAATTCTATCCCAAGCATATGAAGCCTTTATGGATGATAGATACGAACAGGCTGTCGTTCTTGTTATGACAGCACTTGAAGCGGAACTAGGACTAATTCTCGAGGACCAAGAGAATATTCCCGACAAGATTGAAGCCCCATATGACCCAGAAAAGAGAACTATGTACCGCATGATTGAGGAAGGTAAGAACTACTTCACTGAATCAGCGCTTCAAGAGAAAGACGGCTCTCTACGGAGACTTTGGAAACAAGCTCATGAAGCCAGGAAAAGACGGAACGATATAATTCACAGAACCCGAGGAATAACCAAGAATGCAAAAAACCGCGGAAAGGTCCTAGTATGGCTTGATTGCGTCCGCAGACTTACAGCACTTCTAGATAGATGGAGACAGAACACATTTCATTGAGAAAGAAGTGCCCCGCCGGTCACCCAGCAGGACTCTTAGTATCTGGCAGCTATCATCCATCTAATTAGACAATCCCAAATCATTCACGTTATCCAATATTGGATGTGCTGAAGGTTAGGATGCATAGCAATTCTCTATTCAATATCGAATCTATTCAAGTATAGTAAAAGATCAAATATCGGGCTATCCATCATCCTTTCGAATGCACCTGGTCTCCAACAATCTAACTCATGTAGACGAACTAAGAGCCTCTTGTTATCTTTATCACTTAGTTTAGAATTCGAAATCAGCTTTTCTATTGTTTGTACTTGAATATCTGCATCATCAAACATCCCGAGAATGTCTTCGAAATTGTCATTGTCTATGTATTTTTCGCGAGTGACGTAAATCATCCTGTATTCTAGCTGCTCAAAGGGCTCCATATGCGAAATTGCTTCCACTTTCGTTTCTATTTCGGAAATTTCCTTTTCTGCCCATTTCTTGTCTGCTTTCATTCTATGACTGCATTCAATTACTCTGCAAATATCTTCATGCACCGTAACTAGATCGACCTCTGAGTCTCCTAACAGATTTTCGTTCCTTACAGCCCAACTAGTCTTATGGTTCTGACTTGCTTTTACCGCTTGGGTGGCAAATTCCATGAAAATTCCTGCTTGTAGTTGGGCCATTTTTCTAGCTTTGTAGAAAAGCAGTTTGGCTGCTTCCTCCTCATTCAAATCACTAATTGGCCCTTCAGGAAATGTCTTCTTGCTAAGAACATATTCCTCAAGTCTGTCTAATGATTCTTTCCTACAACGAACCTCAATAGAGTCACCTAGATTTTCCAATTCTTCATTGATGCGGGCATGCGTTATCTTCGAACTGCCGGAATAGTCATTTCCTAAACTAGTGAAGATAACCCAGCCTTGAGGTTTGGAACCCACAAGGACGGCATAGCTAAAGAGATTTCCTTGGTCTACTTCATGTATAAATTTCGCTACCTGGGTTGGTTGTTCTTTATCATTTTGACTGCTTTGACGCTCTTGATATTTAATCTCGCCCAACAGCAACCTCACAAATGCCGCCGGACCCGCGAAGTATTTGCTCCGTCCTTCTATGAGCTTGACTCTCTTATATAGAAAGAACGAATCCAAATCCTGAGGATCTTGGTCTACGAAAGCACCGCAATTCTCATCTAAGAAGGAATCCACAATGTCAGTATCAGGTGAGGATACAGGGGTCAATCTGATTTTGCCATTTCCAAATTTATCTTGAATTTCAGTCTTTACTTCCATCTGTATAATTTGGCCAAGTTTACTCAGATCTTTCATATTGGCCGAATTCAGAATTTGTTCAACATAATCC
Organism: Candidatus Lokiarchaeota archaeon; assembly: GCA_014730275.1. NCBI lineage: Archaea > Promethearchaeati > Promethearchaeota > Promethearchaeota archaeon. The sequence continues at coordinate 8,022 of WJIL01000118.1, forward strand.
GAATCGAATCTTGAACCAAATGCTTTCTTAAATAGGAATGCTACAGCTGCTGCAAAACCCCTCCAGTAATGACGTAGATGAGCTTTTTGGCTTTCTCCACCTATTGGTTTGAAATATTGCCAAAGGATTCCCTTGTGATGTGGTCGCAGTAGCGCTTCCACAAAGAAATCAACACCTTGAATCTTGAGATAGCTTTCTGCATCCGATGTAATCTGGTTATCTATCTTTAGAGACACGTTTTCCTTGTAGAAGTTTTTCAAGAAAGAGAAGTATCTCCGGGCGGGTTTAATGTATTTACTTCCTAGATTTTGTAGTCTGTTGATAGACCATAGATTACGCAGGAGATCATAAGCACAGACCTCCAGATGGTCCAGAGTATCCTCAACAGGTGCCCTATTCGGTCTGACTTTGCCAATAGAGTTATTGTACTGCGTAGATCTCCTAAGATTGAACTCCTCTAGGATTCCCAATTCCTCCCAATGGCATTTAAGAAGGGCCCGCAAGACTAACCTAATTCCTTCCAGTGCTTCTTTCTCTTCAATTTCTTGGTTTTCCCAATATGAACAGAAGTCACCAAGTTCCTCAAAGGATTCTGTTAGGCTCAAGATTCCAAAACAATCCTGAATACGAAGATGGTGCGCATATTCATTAGAAACATCAATCATTACATGCACCTACTGAGACATTTAAGGCAGTTCTAACATTCCGCCTTTTGAACTCTTTCTTCGAATGCATTGTCAAACAAGTTGACAATCTAAATATCCTCGCGTGCCCCAATTTGCAGGACCACTGGTAACTGCATGCCTACATCATCAGTTGTTGGATTTCCCATTATATGGTGAACGATAAGTGAACGAGACATCTCATGGATGTTGCCCCTAATCTGCAAATCATCAAGGAGGGATCAGTCCACTGCTCAAAACCCCGCTGTTACGACCTTCTCGACAATCCCACCGCACAAATCCTGGTGTACGGTGGAACCCGAAGATAGGTCTGTATCAACCATTACCCCCACACTCCCCATACTCGTGGATTGGTCATGCACTTATTCATACACGAATAACACTTGGTGTAACAGCCGCGTGAACCATAGAGATCATGGGCACTTCGCCATCGGTTTGTCAGCCGGTTGTCGGTATTGGAGAATGTAGGGAAGTACCGGTCAAGGTCAAGCCACTTGTTGACCGGGCTATCACCGCGAATACGCAAAGGTTGTTGAAACGCGCAGTTCAAGGACATGAGCTCATCTTGGACTTCCCACAGGTCAGGCCAGTCGTCTGAAAAGCACGCAGTGATGATTCTTGGAACGGCACGCCCACCAACCTGTTCGTATTGCCAGAGGTTGCGAAGAATACGTTCCCGGTGCTGAGGTGGATCTAGAGCGCTAACAGACCCGTGCATGATGGCACCGATTCGGGCAAAGCGGCAATGGACAGGATTGTCGGCTTCCACCAGGAACCGTGTTAGGATGACGGTCTCCTTGTCATACAGGTCACAGAATTCTGCAACCCTCACAGCAAGCAGCCAGTCAAGAGAAGGGTCGCCCATGACCCCGTTCCTGACGTAGTCCCACTCCAAGCGCTCTAAATCCTTTGCTAGCAGCTGTCCGTTGAAGCGGTTTGGAACCGGTATCCAGTGCTTGATGTGATACCTTGCCATGCTCTCGGCCAGGTAACAGTGACCGTAACACCCCCGGCCTCCATAGACCGCTGTGAACGGACAACCACGTACGCTATCAAGAAGCGGTCCAATCTTAGTAATGTTTCGGCGGCCAGCCAACCGCGAACCCAACGGGGAATATGTGCTGGTCTGGGTTTCGGACTGGCTCAAGAAGGACTGGGGCTTTACTGCTACATTGCTCTTGATACGTAAAGGCACGATATAGATGGGATTCACGCCCTGATTGGAGAACTCAATTTTTGCGATGCGGACATATACGTTGAGATGGTCTGCTGTTCACCCGGGTTGAGGGAGTTTTCTCATGAAGAGTACAACAGTAACAGGGTTTCGCACTATCACATCTTGAAACCTGAAACATGGGAGGGTGTGACCTGATGGAGATTGAATTGAACGAACTCAACCAGTGGCTCTCCCACTATGCGTATATTGGCAAACTCATTGACCCTAGAAGGGATATTTAATAGGCTTATAATGAATATTGCATTAGGATGTATATCTATGGGCGGTAATAATAATACGATTACTGCTAATTATCTGACCACAAACGGAACCGAAAAAGAACAGAGGTTCTCCAAAGATACTAAGTGGGTGAATCTTTCAAGTGAATTCATTCGTTCGATAGACCTCTCTTTTGTCTCCTCCTTAGACGAATTAGAGAGATTGAGTCTCGATTGCAACTATTTGAGGAAAGTCGACCTCACCCCTATAGCGGCCTGTAATGATTTGAAGGAGTTATGGTTAAATCAAAATTCGTTACGGAAGCTTGATTTTTCTCCCCTTGCAGGGTGCAATAAGCTTAAGCGGGTAGAGCTCTACGGAAACAACCTAGAAGAGCTGGATCTTTCTGGTTTACGTTCATGTACTAAACTTGAGGTATTGACACTCAATAAAAATCAATTGAAATACTTGGACCTCTCCCCATTGTCATCATGTACCCATCTCTATACTCTTGATTTGGGATTAAACAATCTATATCAATTGGAGGTTTCCCCACTTGCGTTCTCAAAGCGGTTACATTATGTTGATTTATCTGAGAATCAGCAGAATCAGGTGGCTTCCACGATACTAAGTAGACACACTCTTGAAGAGATCTTACAATTTGGCAATCCACCAAGATTTCCCAAAAATAGTTATTCAAGGCATGATCCTACTCTTTTCGTTGACCATAATGTTCCGCTTCCATTCCAAAAAATATCGCTAATAAGATGGCTTGCTCCTATTGTACAAAAATATGAACCAAATTCTTGGAAGATAACTCACTTGGTTCAATGTCTTGTGAATATTGTATGCCCTAATATAGTTGGACTTCTTGATATTGGTTTCAATATATTCCAGTCCATATTGAACGAAAGTGATACTATGAATATGCGAAACAGATTATTCGAAGCTTTCAACACACAAGTAGCGAAAGGAGAAACAACTATTGGTTTTGATATTGAAAAAGTATTTGAAAACAATACTATAGAGCTTACAGAGATAATACCCCATGTTATTAGGCTTCGAAAGAGTGAGATGGATTCCCTTGATGGAAACATTCCACATTTAGCCGATACCGTAGACCTCACTGCTTTATGGTTAACCGCTTATGGTCATAAAATTCTATCAAATCATGGGGCCGGCCTTGAATGTTCAATAGACGATTTTGAGATAATTTCAAAGATTTTTGAGACCATCGGTATTTCACTACAGCCAACTGATAAAGAACAGTACATAATGACTGAGACATCGATGTCAGATTCCTTGAAACAATATATTACTGTTCTAGCCAACAAGAGAATGACATGAAACGAATATTTTAGGTTGTTCAACTATAATATCTGGATATCTTGAAACAAGTTAAGTTCTGTTCAGCAAATCGGATAGAATCCCCATAATCTTCACTATTTCCGCCATAGACTAGGTTGACTGTTTTTTCGACACCAATATTAGTACCAAGGTACCCTCCCGCTACCTGCCTTTCATGGTGGTTGTATATGGACGGTAGCAAGCTTCTCATTGTAGCTATGTTTGCAACAATCATGGTTCTTCCTTGCTTTGTTATGATGTCCGTGGTGGCGGATCCATTTCACCCCCAACAGACTGGAGAATCCACTAGTATCGCATTTGTCGGTGCTGATTCATCCCCCTGTTTCGTATCATCGCTTCGCCTTGATTCAAACAATCTTGCGGTTAGTGAGTATTCTTCAATAACACCTGCTCTTTCCTCCTCGTCAGATGTGTTGATTCTGGTAGATTGGGCTTTAACAAACAACGAGACAGCACATGTAGAAACGTTTGTTGAGAATGGTGGAGGTTTACTCTATCTTCTTGGCCCTCAAAGCTCGCAAAACGGAACCACACTCCAGAATCTCGGTGTGATTTCTACAGCAGACCTTGAGGTAAGCGATGATAATGCTGATGTCGTCATCAGGACCATGAATGAAGACACACCTCTTACTGGTTTTGACTGGTCTTCAGCTCCTACAGTTCAGAAGATGACGTTGCTCCCTCCATTGACAGAGGAAACAACTGTGGTCCTTGCCAATGAGACCGGTTTTGAAACCGGCGGGGCACCAATTCTAACCCGAACACCAAACGGTGACGGTGAAATTGTCGTATTGACCGCTTGGCTAACACTGGATGAAGCCGGTAACGAAATCAATGAACAAATTACTTTGTGGCCATACTTCAACTACTTCACGTACTCTTCAGCCACTCATCTAGCCGGTAAACAGCCACTGAGCTATGCTGCATGGCCGTATTCTCCGGTTCCTCATAGAGCTCAGCAGGTCATTATTGGCATCATTGTATTGATTCTTGGCATCACTACTGTTTCTGCATATCGTACCATGAAGAGACGGTCCAAAGAACACAAAGTGCTGACGGAAATCGAACGTGCCGAGCTCCTAGTTGAAACCGAAGAAGAAATCAGCGAGTGGGAAGAAATTGGCATGCACAGACAAATCAGCGGATTTCTCATCCAACTCTTCATCACTCTACTGATTGTGATCCCTCGTGTCGTTCTAAGCATCATGATCTACCCGCGCTTCATCATGCCCTTTCCTCAGGCAAGTGGATGGTTCAGCTTTAGTGTGAATCTCTTTCAAGGACTGTGGGTTGTATTTGATCTTGGGACTAGCGTTGCACTTGCTAAATACTTCGCGGAATATCGTGTTGACGAACCCCAAGAAGCGGTCAAATACGCCCAGATTTTCGTCTGGTTCCAGCTTCTCACAGGCATGGTGCAGATAACAGGTGTTGCCTTCCTCGGGTCGATACTATTCCCGCATACGTACTTGGCACACCTTTCGTATGTGTTCATAGCACACTCGCTATTCCAGTTCCCAGGCTTTACGCTGCTTTTTGTGCATGTATTCCGCGGAATGAATCGTATTGACCTGCAACAGATAATCAATATCCTCTACTGGGCAGTATTCAACATAGCAGCTCCATACATCATGATTCTTGTATTTCGCTGGTGGGGCGCCCAAAATCCAATATTCGGTCAGGCTCTTGGAGGAGCTATTGGCCAAGCTGTTGGTATGTAC
>WJIL01000119.1 GCA_014730275.1 Candidatus Lokiarchaeota archaeon
CTATTCGCCTTCGTGCCCCTCGGGAGAAATGTTCAATTTCGAGTCATTCTATGCGTCTGGAAGAATCAAGATCTCCCAAGCGCTTGAGCAGGGAAAGCTGGAATGGAGTGAAGATCTCTTACTTCCTATTTTCGCATGTCCTCTATGCGGAAACTGTGAAATTCAATGTCAAGCTCCACATCAGGATATCATCGTTGACCTCATGGAAGAACTAAGAAGAAGAGCAGTTGATGAAATTGGCCCCCTTCCCTCGCATTTGCGTTTTAGGAACAGTGTTGAGAAGAACCATAATCCCTACGGTGAACCTCATGCCGATCGTATAACAGCAGAATCCTTGAACTTGCGTGAAAAAGCGGATCTCGTCTATTTCATTGGCTGTACGTCAACCTACAGAGAACAACAAATACGCGATGCAACCCTCTTGATTCTGGAAAAGGCAGATGTTGAATTCACTGTAGTTGACGAATATTGCTGCGGATCTCCGCTATTGCGAACTGGGCAGATGGATTTAATCGAGTTTCTAGTCCATCACAATATTGATGCTTTCAAAAAAGCTGGAGCAACAAGAATACTAACGTCTTGCGCGGGTTGTTATCGAACTCTAAGCACCGATTACCCAAATCTAGGATTTGAGCTTCCAGAAGTACTACACATCACAGAGCTCCTTTCGGAACTGTTACAAGATGGCGAAATCAAACTTCGTAGCGATATTGAACCCCGCACGGTGACGTTTCATGATCCGTGCCATCTAGGTAGACACTGTGGCGAATATGACTCTCCGAGAGATGTTCTTGGATGTCTTCCAGTTGATTTTGTTGAAATGGAGGCGAACCGGGAAAACGCATGGTGCTGTGGGGCCGGCGGAGGAGTAAAGGCAGGATTCAATGATTTCGCACTTTGGAGTGCAGAGCAGAGAATCCAACACGCAAAGGATGTAGAAGCTGACATTCTTGCATCCTCGTGCCCTTTCTGCAAAAGAAATCTAAGCGATGCGAAAAGAGAAGGAGATCCTGAAGTAATGGACTTGGCAGAGCTCATTGAGCGCATGCTTGCATGAAGACGATTATACCAATGTGATGGCTTCTTTTGGACATGTTTCAACGCAGTCTCCGCATCTTGTGCAAAGATCAGTAAACGCTACATCTACCCGCCAAATATCAGGGTCATCACTTTCATCATCGGGAGAATAGAGCAGAAACAAAGCAGGCGCACAAATTTGCAGACACTTCTTGCATTCTCGAGGATCTCCGCATTTATCATAGTCAACGATGATGTCCGTCTTCATTGTTACCACTCATCCTTGAGCGCTGGAAAGGCGGTTCTGTCCACCATCTCAATAGCTCCCTCTGGACATGCTGTGACACAGAGTCCACAACCATAGCATTTCCAGGCATCAATGAAAGGTCGATTCATAGCATCTGTAAACGTCAGTGCTCCAAATTGGCATCGTGACGCACAAGTACCACAACCAGTACATTTGGAGAAGTCTACCTTGGCTACATATTCTCCCTTGTACAGAGCGTTAAGCCCATAGTCCAGACGAATCCGCGTGGCCGCACACTCCGGATATTCACAGCTACAAAGAGCAGCGATGTAGGGGACCGGGCCAAACCAAACAGTGTTTACTCTTCCACCCCTGTTCATTTTTTCTACAAAGTCCTTGGCTTCATCAACATGCAGCTGCTCAGCACCTCGCTCTGGGATGTATCTAGGCAGTTTTGGTACCATCTCTGCAAGCGCTCCGAAAGCAAGGCAACAGGGGTCTTCAATGCCACGAGTCATGTGCCTACAGGCGCAGTTCACTTTCAGAATCGGGTCTGCCAGTTCTAGGACTTGTTGAGCATCTCCAAGTGGAACAACTTGGCCGGGATGACCTTCAGCTCTTCGGGGACTTCTACCCTTCAAGGGTTTCTCTTTGGTGAACCAACTGCTGATGTACCATTTAATTGCACGGCCTACAACCGGGATACTGAACTTGTATCCTGGTCCCCGTGTGGAAATACCGAATATCTTCTGGAGGTAAACCTTCTCAAAGTGTTTCCACAGCTCATAGATGTATTCGTGAGCGCCTACAGCTTCGGCGGTCTCTTCCAGATAGTTCTTGGAATTTAGATACCACTTCTTCCCAGCTCCGTGTTTATAGCACCATTCGCACATTTTCCTTGCCTTCAAACTGCAGATAGTAAACCTTCTTTCGTTATCCCCTAAATCGCTTTCCCTGATTCAGAACAGGAAGAATCTTACTGTTACTTTAGTTGGAGGAATTTCACCTACACACCCCGGGAAAATCTCAGAGACAATATGAATAGATTATTAGGTGAACAACTTCAAGAAAAACATGATGTCGCATAAACAATCTTCGGTTCCAGTGTACAAAGTCATTCTGATAGGCGACGCCAGTGTAGGCAAATCATCCCTGATTCGAAGACTCCTCTTGGACGAATTCGATGAACAATATACCGCAACTGTTGGTGTCGACTTGAGTGCAGTAGCTCTAAGCATTGGGGAAATAACCCCTGTGATTCTTACAGCGATTGACTTGGGTGGCCAAGCTGATTTTGATGAGTTGCGCTCAAAATACTATCAGGGGGCGCATTTTGCATGCTTGGTCTACGATATTTCCGATCAATATAGCTTTGAAAGACTTGAACACTGGTACGGAG
>WJIL01000120.1 GCA_014730275.1 Candidatus Lokiarchaeota archaeon
ATGAGGTCGTTGTTACTGCAAATATCACTAATGCAGATTTCGTTGAATTCCATTGGTCCTACAATAATTGGACCTCAGAGACGGAATTCAATATGACAAAATCAAATGGACTCTATACTGCTACCATTCCAGCTCATAATTACAGCCAGGAAATATGGTACTATCTCGTTCCAGTCAATGCATCAGCATTGGGATGTCCTACAAGAAGTGGGTACTACCAAGTAGGTGATGATATTGGCCCGCTAATTCATTCGTATACGCACAATGCTACAGGCACAGTCTATGACTACCAGTCAATTCAAGTGGTTGCCAACGTGACGGAACCTTTCAATGCTTCAGGTATCCAGACAGTTGTTATCGAGTATTCAGTCGATAATTGGACAACCACCAGCTATGTATCAACAACGTTCGCAGGCGGACTATACAGCGGTGTAGTGCCGCAGCATCCTGCTGGTGTCGAAGTGAAGGTTAGAGTTGGAGCCGAAGATGTTGCGGGAAATATTGCATACTCTACAGAATTCTCGTACACCGTTGAAGGTCAGACCACTTCGACTACCACGACGACAACATCCACAGGTACCACGGATACAACTACCACAACTGATACCACTCCAACAACGACCACACCCGCTGTGACAACGGGAATCATCGACTATCTTATTCAGAACTGGCAGGTTGTGGCAGCTGTTGGGATAGCAGTTTTAATCATTCTGGTGATTTGCATTAAGCGACGATGATAGAATTAGCTGAGAACTCTTAGTACCTCTGCATGTCAAGCGAGGTGATGGTTTCATTCGAGAATCCTGTCAATCCGTTGGAGTATGGTTGCGTGTTCCTCCGGGATATTCTCTGATAGCCTGCTAGCAATGATTGGCAGTTCCCATTTGTCGATTTCCTCTTGAGAGCATCCCGCAGAACGAGAGTATTCCTTTACGTATCTTTTAGTTACAAACCTCCTGAGCAATTGGATGAATCCCCGTTTCAAGAACGATGATTCGCCTGTTGGGGCACTATATCTCAGAATATGTCTGGTTCTGGCGGCATCCGCGCAGGCAGATCCGCGTACAGCGTTCATCCAATCAATCACGAATAACCCGCGAGAAGAACAAATGATGTTTTCAAAGTGGTAGTCGAAATGGCAGAGACTTTGGCCGCTGGGTAATCTATCAAGATACTCAAGAATGGCTGTCTTTCTATTAGAATCCAGTACATCTGCTGACTTGATGTTGTTCCTTATGTATTCTTTTTGAGTGCGTAGTTCTGGTGCCTTGACTTCGTGAATCTTTGCATGCAGTTGTGCAAATTCGGTTGTGAGACTGAGCGTTTTGGAAGGTTTGCTGAATATCATCTCAGATAGATTCGGGCCAGGAACAAATTCGTAAAGCAATCCGGTTCGTTCTCCATGCGTGAATTTCTCGTAGACAACAGGGACATTGGAAATGCTTTGTTGAGCAATACTATTAGCTTTGAACTCGTAGTTAATCAGAGATTCCGGAAAGCCTTCCCGGAACAACTTGACGACGTGCTCATTATCACAGCGATAGACCTCAGCGGTGCGTCCTTTACCAATAAGCTGTCCGAGTTCCATGATGACGAAACTCCACTGATTGTATTTCATAGTTGCTCTATCTGAATGACACCCTCTGCCTGCATTACTGTGTATCTGTATTTCTGTGGATCAACCTCGAGTGTCTTGACATCATCAACATTGATGATGAATATGCTATGTATCTCAGCTGTAGCGAGTTCTTCATACAGAATCGGAGATGAGCTGTACTGTGAATCACAAAGTCCTTTCAGAAACTTCAGCTCTAATTCATCTCTTTGCCCTACGGGCTGCAACATGGGACCGGGAATCTGCAGAACATGATAATGCGGAGTAGCTAAGCTGAAGCGATGACTGAAGCCAGCATAACGAGCAATCTTTGCAGCAATCCTCGTCATCCGATAGATACCTGGATTGAGGGCGGCGTTTGGCGGAACGAATCCCGTTTCAACCTCCAATGCCAGGGTTTCTTCGTCTTCATGTATGGTGTGATAGGAGACTTCCTGGCTCATTTTCTCTATTCTCCTTCCTCTGAATATGATTTACCTCAACCAGTAGGTGAATATCAGAAATGTCCCCATTGTGGAGCCAAATACCATTATGCAGAGGACCAAATATCCCAGACCGGGGTTGTTGTTTGTCAAAATTGCCAAAGAGAATTTGAAATTTGATTATCCTGTGAGAAGTGATGGTTGCAATGTAAACAGCGTGGATAATCGCTATTCGATTATGTACTGATGAAGTATCGAACAGGGATTCGGGAATTAGTATTTCTGTATTAGGAAAAGCATATAGACGCCTGATTTGCTTCCCCGTTGGTGATTCAAATGACGATATCCATTCAACTATTAGCACATGCAAGTGTCCAAATCAAATCTGAATCTCAGAACATCTATATCGACCCAACTACGAAAGGCACTGGTCTCAAGAAGAAAGACTTCGCCCCTGCAGACTTGATATTAGTCACGCATGGACACCAGGACCATTTCGATAAGGCCCTCATCAAGAAGATTCGAAAGATGGGTTCACCAGTTATTGCCCCCGAAATCCTGAAGGACGAGCTCAAAGGGGGTATCGTCTGGGGTATGAGCCCTGGTGAGCGAATGGAAATCAGCAATGGTGTTGTCGTCTGGGCCGTTCCTGCGTATAACGTAAAACGGTTCCGCGAGTCGGGGGAACCGTTTCATCCACGTGAAATAGGCCTAGGTTACGTCATCAAAGTGGACGAGAAGAGGATCTATCATGCGGGTGACACAGATTTGATTCCCGAGATGGAAGAGCTTCCCAAACTGGATGTGGCTCTGCTACCGAGTGGAGGCACCTATACGATGGACATGGATGAGGCTGCTGAGGCTGCAATTCTAATCCAACCGAAAGTAGCTGTTCCGATGCATCTTCGAGGAGCTGATCCACAGGCATTCAAGAAGGAAGTTGAGACCAAATCCCCAAGCAAGGTTGTCATACTCGCAGAAGGGAAGCAATTGGAACTAGACTGATATTTGATTTTGGGAGCTTCTGAATAGCCCACTTTGGACTGCATTTAACCACACATCTTGAACTGGAAAATTTGGAACACGTGTAACAAACTTTGCCTTGGGTAATGTGGATGAGCCGGTCTAAAGTCTAGACTAATATTGCTGGTACCTGATATGTTGTCACATGAAATCCTTTGAAGGGAACCATCGAGAGGCTTTTGAAAGAACGATTCTGGGAACGGTGGTTAGCGGCGTCATTCTGGGCTTGATGATTGGATTCGTCTTCATGCTGTTTGTACCACGAAATCCGATGGATACTGTGGTTATGGAACACGGATCTGAATATAGGGGGAATACTAGCCATACTGTGGAGTATTACTCCGATTCAGGAGCTATGTCCACAAATATTCTAGAAATCACGGAGTTCATAGATAATGGTGAAGTCGAGCTCAAGGGAAGGGGTGAGTATATTAAAATTGATGATATTGAAGGTACTACGACTATTTCAGGGTTTGGTCTAAAGTTGGCAATTGAGACCTATCTATCTGTTCTGGTCTATGAATATGAAGAAGTGGTCTTCACATTAGATATATCGGTGACTAGTGGCACTCCCGATGTCCGTTTAACTGCAGATTCTTCACTAGATTCGGGAATATGGTTTTTCGAGGAATACACCCTTGATAAAGGAGACCACGTATTGGCACTGGAAATGGAAATGGATGGAATACGTTCAGATGCAGATTCTTTGATATGGGATACGAAATTGGGAGTGGGAATCAAGCTGGAGGATCCAGGTGAGGTTGAAATCAGAAGACTAGCTTGTGAAGTTTCATCCAATCGGACTCTATACCCTCTGACTATAGAATTCAACGATCAGAAAGGCTATGACATCTACGACAATGCTTTCTCAGATAATCTAGGATACTATCCTTTTGTGAATATCAGCGGGGATTCTCTAATACATCCACCTGAGAAGGAATCCGCCTGTTTGAAGGGAGCTTTCAACAATGGGATTATTTATCTGCCCGAGGGTCAGTATTCTTTCGAATACGGATGGGGGCCAATATCTGACCCGAGTATGGTAGGTGTATTGTCTGCTCAGCTTCAGGATAATCAGGGAGCTCGTATACTTGTTGGTTATGAAACAGCTAGACTGAGGATTGACGCACCGAAAAGCGTTCCAATTGATTTATCCATCTTAGATCCACAGATTTCGCTAGAAGATGGTTCCTGGTTTGGCATTATGTCTGAGGATACTTCATTCATCTATTTTCCTCCCAACAAATCCGCAGAGATTTACGTCAAGCTATCGAATACAATGGATATGTACGCCCAGTCAGTTGAACTACAGTTCAATGACACACAAGACATTATTCTCCATGTGAATTTTCCCATCCTGCAAAACTTGCTATTTGGCTTAGATGTATCTTATTTCTTGGTTATAGTAGTAGTAGTGGGTACCACCCTTGCATTAGTGGTCAACTTGCACAAGCTGATTGATTCTCAACCACTGACAACCATCCTTAACAATAGCGAATTCTATGCGCTTATACTTCTAATCTTGAGCATCTTCTTGCCATGGTCATATCACCGAGAAATGATACTCCGCGGAGGAAATGTTATAGTTGAGTATTTCGCATTTAACCTTCCAACAGGTCTAGTTGTGGAAAATAGAAACAATCAGCCTTTATTTATCAGACCAGAAGAAGGCCTGAATTCCCAGCTTACCCTTTGGGTTTTGCTGTTATGCATTCTTGTCATTGCAGTACGAGTTCTCAAACCATCTTCGATAAGCAGCATGGTTAAACAATTAGCTCCCTACATAGCTGCCGCCATAATTGGATTATGGTACTTCTTCATCCCTGTGGTTTCTTATGACGAACTTTCAATAGGACCCTTGCTACCTCTAATGGCATTGGCAATAATGGCAATCAGCTTATTTGGTGGTTCGAAAATAACACAAAACCAGCACGAAGCAAGAGATGAATAGCCAATGTTCGTGCCAGATGAAGAATCGGATATCCACACCATCCTAGAGCTTGGAGCGACAACTTGGCGCGTCCTAGTCTGGATGCTAGCCAGCGGGGAGCCGGTGGGTGCAAGAGAGTTATCTCGTGCCTTAAACCTGAGTAGCCATTCTGTAGGGCTCTATCATCTCAACAAGCTGATTGATTATGAAATCGTTGAGAAGAACAACTACGGTGACTATGTTGTTCGAGATGATGCCGACCTGGGATTCTTAGATAACTTCATGTTTATCGGATTTCGAGTTATTCCAAGGGTTCTTCTTTTTGCCGTAATGATAACCACTCTCCTTTTTATCTACCTTGTTTTTGTGGGTCCTGATTTGGGAATCCATAGCGTGTTTGCAGCAACTCTCGGTGTTCTTTCGGCCATCTTTCTGTGGAGTGAAGTCTACAGGATATGGTCTGGCATCAGATGAATGTTCAATCTGACATTTTCGGCCACTTTTTCAAATAATGATTGTTAAAAAGACTACTCGAAAAGTTAATTACCTAATAGGCCTAATATTGGAGATGTTGGAGAGAGCAGCCTTCTTTTTTCTGGTTGAATCAAGCTCTCTGATTACAATGAAAGAGGAGAGAAAAATGCATTTTGCTCGTTCTGCCAGTCGAGTATTATCAGGTACTGTAATGGTTCTGATTTTTGTTGGAATACTAGGTGCCGGGATTATAGGCCCAGATTATGCTTTTACCGAGGACGATGTGGTTGGGCCAAGAGTGGAGAAACCTGTTGATCAATGGAGAATTACCTATACCTTGCATGATCCCATCCATATCAACGGTGATAGTGATTTTGATACTCAAGCAAAAACCAATGGCTGGGCTGGTGATGGTTTGTCTGAGTCCACACCGTACATCATAGAGGGCTATGAGATTCATAGTGCGGATGATGGCACAGATTGGTGTCCAGCAATCTCAATAATCGCGACTACGCGATATTTTGTTGTTCGGGATTGCTTATTGGTTGGGAGACTTGGGGTAGCTGATGGTGTTTACCTAGACAACGCACAAAATGGCATCGTAAAAAGCAATGAGATACATGATTGTCAGCATGGTGTGTTTGTTAATGGCAGCGCCAACATTGACCTCATGGACAATACAATCTATGACTGCAGCGAAAGCGGTGTCAGAGCTAAAAGCGTATTGAACGGAGTAGATGTCTGGAACAACAGTATCTATGATATTGGTTACAATGCTATCTGGCTTGGCGTAGATGTGCGCTATTCGGTCATATTCAACAACACAATTTGTGGAACAAATACGAACGGGGTATTTCTTGATGGAAGAGAAGCATCTAGCTGTACTGAAAATCATATTGACCAGAATAGAATCTCTGGCTGTATGGATGGCATTCTTCTTGGAGCCCCAACTTCCCTTGGACTAGTGACTTTCAATGTTATTGAAAATAACACAATAACCTCCTGTAGTGAGAGTGGTATTTCTGTTATGGGTGAATCTACTACACATAATGATTTCATTTGGAATGTCATAGAGAATAACACTGGACACGGCTTCTATCTTTCCTATTCCACATCCAGTGGAGATTACTTCAACAATACCATTCGCCTCAATCTATTGCATGGAGTCTATTGTAACGCTACGGGTTCATTCAACAGATTTGAAGATAATATGATAGCCAACAACCTAAAGGGAATCTATCTGAGAGATTCGAATTACATTGACATATACGACAACGATGTGATCAAAAACGACCTCGATGGCATCGTAAGTGAGGGTCAGACCTCAGAAATTGAGATAATCAGCAATACTATCAGCAATAATCATGGACACGGAATTTTCGCATCAGGTGGCTCTTCTTGGCAGATTGATTGGAATATTATTTCTGGACACACCCTTCACGGAATTTCTCTGTCAGACTGTGATGGTATTGTGATTCATAACAGCGATATAGGCAATAATGTACGCGGTTTGTCTATCGACAATTGCACCTTGATTGATCTCTCAGATAACAACATAGAACGGAATGAATATGGTATCTTCATATTTGGTGATTCCAATGAAGTGGATTTCAATTTGGGCATAATACGCGATTCCACCAAAACTGGATTTCGCATTGAGGATTCATCATTTGTAACATTACACGATAGCGGCATCCTAAACAGCACTGAAAACGGAGTGGAACTTAATTCCAGCCACGATATTACATTCAACAATGTCACAGTTGGCCTGAGTGGTATGGACGGCATACTGTCGAATCATTGTGAAAATTGTACTTTCCAACTCCTCAGTAATTGGAACCATCCTAATGCTGGTCTACGAATTTCAGATTCCAGCTCTAATCTTGTGAACAATTCCTATTTCTATGAAAATGATGTTTTTGGCGTATGTATAGAGAATTCATCAGTATTGAATAATGTTACCCACAGCTATTTCTGGAGCAATCCCGTCGGCATTTCTGCTATTCATGGTGCAAACGAAACCGTGATTCTCAACAACTCAATTCATCACAACAGGGATTACGGGATTCAGTTGAATGAAAGCAGTAATGAATCTACAATAAAATGGAATGCATTCATCAATAACGGTCCAGGTGATAGATCACAGGGTTACGATAACGGTAGTGCCAATTTGATAGAGTACAATTATTGGAACGACTGGACAACTCCAGATGAAGATTCTGATGGGATTGTCGACCTTCCATATGCCATTGATGGTATGACTGAGAATGAGGACCCATATCCTCTAACTGAGCCTGGTACAGGTGTGGAATTCCACTATCTCACTCCTACAGAAGTAATGTATCCAAACGGCGGTGAGTTAGTATATGGCAATATTACCATTACTTGGATTCCAGCAATAGATACCTTGGATCACGAAGTTACCTACACGCTTTACTATTCTAACAACACTGGAACCGACTGGTATGAAATTGCGGCGGACTTAACTGAATCGAGCTGGGAATGGAATTCAACAACTGCTGGAGAAGGGACAAATTATCTCGTTCTTGTTGTTGCCAATTGCACAGAGGGACTAACGGTCAATGACACATCAAATGAACCATTCGAGATACGCGAGCATACACTAAGCAGTCCTATAGTGACATATCCCAATGGAGGCGAAGTTCTTCACGAAACAGTGGCTATCACCTGGAGTATGTCGGAGGATTCCTATGGCCATGATGTAAGCTATTCCGTAAACTACTCGTCAGACAGTGGATCGAGCTGGAACGAGATAGTTAGTGGCCTCGACACCACGAGCTACGATTGGGACATTTCATCAATGCAGGGCTTGTCTACCTACAGAATCATGGTTATCGCAAATGGCAGTTGTGGCCTTTCAGTTGAAGATGTATCCGACAGCGATTTCGAAATCAAAGAGCACTACATGGAGGCTCCAAGACTCCTCTATCCGAATGGATTTGAGAACATCAATAAGACGGCTCTTATCCACTGGGATTCAGCTTCTGATTCTTGGGAACACGATATCACATACACGCTTTCGTGGTCACTAAGCGGGGGTCCCTGGACAACAATCGTAGAGGATATATCCGAAACAGAGTATCTCTGGGACACCTCTGATCTTGATAGGAGCAACGGTTATCGTATACGCGTTGAAGCAGAGTGCAGTGAAGGTCTGATATCATCCGATACAAGCGATGATTTCTTCGAGCTCAATCAACACTACATCTCAATTCCTGAGATACTGAACCCAGCTGGTGGCTCAAAAGTTTCAGGAGAGTTAACCGTTGAGTGGATTGAGTGTGTGGATTCCTGGGGATGCGAGGTTCTATATGACCTCAATTACAGCAGCGATGGAGGATCCACATGGCACGAAATCGCTGTTGATGTGGGTGAAACCCAGTATCTATGGGATACCAGTTCACTCACACCTGGTTCAGACTACATGATTAGACTACGTGCCCATTGCGAATTAGGAGTGGAAACCTATGCTGAATCCGAAGCATTCACTATTGAGGAACCGGCAACAACCACGACTACCCCTACATCCACAACAACAACCACAACAGAGACGACAACCACAACTACAACAGGAACTGATACAACTACTACTGGTGTTTCCCCGCCTGCCCCAATGAACTTGCTATGGGTCGGGATAATCGCAGTGATTGGAGTAGTGGGTATCCTCATAGTTGTCTTTCTATTACGTCAACGGGGCATAATAGGAGGAGCATCCGGATAATCCGCGAGAAGCAATCCGTTCTAGAGAATAAGGAGAAGAATGGAGAACATGCCAATTGGAATCAGACACCATTTTCACAAGACGATAATCCTAATTGTTCTCCTCTCTCTTTCGGTTGCTGATTGTTCGCAATGCATGACGACAGGAAGTATGTTATCTCAGCAGAGTATGGTTGATACTTTCGTATCATCTGCTTCTTACCAAGAGCATGATCCTATATCGATTCAGGGAAATGCAGAGTTTGCTAGTCTGGCTTCTAGCGAATCATGGCCGGGGAACGGTTCAGAATCCAATCCTTATTGCATACATGGACTAAACATAACCGAAGAACCTGGGGCGGGATACCCATTCCGTATCAGAGATACAACAGTCTTCTTCATTCTGAATGGTAGCTTACTTTTCGGTGGAATAGCTGCTATACGGTTGTCTAACGTAACAAATGCGAGAATTAATGGAAGCTTGGTTAAAGATTCATCACAACATGGAATAATGATTGACTATTGCCATAGCATTTCTCTAAACAAGAACGTTATCAAATCCTCTCGGGGTCGTGGCATCTATCTCTACAGGGCAGAGGACATGTTAATCGAGAATTGTGATATTCATTCATGCAAGGACCGTGGAATCCTAATCGATTATACTGAGACTAGCATTGTCCGGAATTGTTCAATTCATGAGAATTCAAGAGACGGAATGCATCTGAGAGATTCTAATTCCAACATCATCCAAGAGAATTCCATTTTTGAGAATGGACATATGGGAATAACCCTGGGGAATGCTGATGAGTGTAACATCAGCGGTAATTCGATATTCAATAATTCGGTTTCTGGCATGGATATAGGGGATTCTTTTGGGCCCAATATTATTGATAATGTATTGCATAATCACATAGGTGCTGGTTTGCACATATCAGGCGGTTCGGATAACGCTACTGTAAACAATAACACATTCTACAGGAACACAGCATTTGCGCTAAGAACCCATACAAATAATGGTTTGTTTTCGATGAATAACTTCATTGAGAACGCAAATGCATCTCCCGTAAATGATAGGGCCCAGGCCTCTGATGTAGGGGTGAATAACCATTTCGTGTCAAATTTTTGGGATGAATGGGTCTTTCCTGATGAAAACTCCGATGGCATCGTTGACAATTCATATGACATGTACGAGAACATGGATCCTTCGCCAAAAGTGAAAGCATATCATACCAACCGTATCCACATTCTCACTAAGCCGTGGCTAGTAAATCCCAACTATACAATGGAGGGATACTTCTTTTACGGAGAATTGAATATCTCATGGACGCCTGCAAGCGATACATTCGACCATGAAATCACCTATTCCCTTCATTATCTGAACAACAAGACCTCAGAGTGGAACAATATAGCTACAGGTCTAGCGAATACATCTTATCTTTGGAATGCAGTAGCAGTACAGCAGAACGTAAGTTACAGAATCAGAGTTGAATCCCATTGCGAGAATAATCTGGAAAAGACATCACCGGAAGGTCCATTTTTGCATATCATTGAGCATACGCTTTCACCTCCAACTGTTCTCCATCCTAATGGAGGTGAAATCATCTCAAACGAATTCGAAATGCGGTGGAAGGAGGCTCGGGATTCTTGGAATTACTCTGTCACCTACAATGTCTGGATTTCATCTGATGAGGGCGATACTTGGTTTCAGATTGCTGAAGGTCTTGAAAAAACAGCATATGTCATTTCAGAAAGCCATTTCGTGGAAGCGAATACGAATCTCGTTAAGGTGGTTGCTTACAGTGAGGAGAATCTGAAATCGGAAGATGTCTGTGATGGTCCATTCAGAGTGAGAGGGATCAACACGATGGTCTACACCGTTTTGGGATCAATGGGGCTTCTAGGTATCGCTGCTGCATTGATTATTCTGCTGTTCAGGCGATTCCGGTAGTCATAGCCGGTTTACCAGAAATAGAAGCTTGAAAGCGACTAGATTATTTTCAGTTTCCACAGCCTATAGGTTTCAAACCATCCAAAGGCCGCTCCCAGTAGGCCAACTCCAATTGCGATGTATCTATCGAAAACAGAAATCGGTGCAAAAAGAGCTATGAGAGAATAGGCGAATGTATAGGCCGTGAAGAAAAATGCAACAAATGCATAGCGAGGCAAAAGCACTCCCCGGTAGGATATGAATTCTTTCAGTACACCGACCTTGATAATTCGACAGAGCGCGTAGGAACCTGCATTTTTCTCAACAAGGTCCATATCCACAAGCTTTGACAGGTGGTGACTGGCCACAGAGGGACTGGACATATTGAGCTGGCGTTGTACTTCGCGAACCCCTACTTCTTCACCTTTCTGCAGCATATACCAATATACGCGCAGGGTATTACCTCTCAAATCTGACTCAATTTCCCTGCGCTTTGCATCCACCACTTTCATCCACACTCGTTTAGAGAATATTTTATCCTTTAATTCTGTTTTGACTTTTCTAGGCCGTCCTTTATGATGGCCTCGCGTTTGATCTGTTCTAATTTCTGTACATATGAAAATGAATCTTTACACTAGTGTTCAGAATTTACAGCGGGCTGTTCTAAAACGTGGTATTAAGTATGTTTTAGCACTGTCATATTACCATGCCACTTCAATCTCTGCAAACCATTGCAAAAGAAACGAAGCACAAAATCGCCGCTGCAGCCATTCTGGCCTCACTGATGGGCGTCGCTGTCGTGGGAGGACTAGGTTTGCTGACGGGAATGCCGTGGCTTCCTTCAGACTACACCCCTGCCAGAGAAACAGGAACGCCATACTACACAATCAATTCGACAGTAGCTACTCATTTTGCAAATTACACTCCGCTAGAATCGGATTTTGAAGTCAATGCTCCCAAATATTCTCTTTCGCCAGGATTATCTAATGTGATTAATCTGGCGGACTTCTCAATGCTGACGCCTGAGCAGCGAGAGATGATTCAGGAAAATGGATTTGTTGTCGTTCCCCAGAAAGAGTACAAACAGATACACGACATTCTGGAGAAGAACGATCTTATGGACATACCCAACTTCGTCACAAGCGATGCGGTTCTACATGCATTCCATGTGCTCTATGATCTGGCACTTCGTGAGGTGGAAGTGTACTCCTTCTGGGACTTGATTGGCAATCTTACCGATCAGCTGGCTAAAACCTCCTATGATCAGTACTCATCTCTTCCAGAAGGCAGATGGAAAGAAGCCGCGTTGCGAAATACAGCTTTCTTCTATGTAGCTCTCTCTCTTCTAGACAATGAAACAGCAGTTCCATCACTCATCCAGGACGACGTACAGCAGGTGCTAAGCCTTATTGAGGCACACGAAGGTTTCAGTGAAGCTTGGTTCATGAACTATGAAGAGGACTTCTCACAGTATGTGGCGCGGGGACACTACACAAGAAGTGAGACTTTGAAGAGGTATTTCAAAGCAATGATGTGGTACGGTAGGATTCCATTCAGGCTACAGCCAAACGAACCTGAACGAGATCCAATAAATGAGAAAGGGCGCAATGAAACAGCCCAAGGTATTCTAATTTCTCTTGCCCTTGAAAAATATGTGGACGGTCTTACGCCGCAGGTAGATGGTTACACTGTTTGGGATGCTGTCTATGAGCCAACGGCTTTCTTTGTAGGTTCAGCAGATGATCTTACTCCCCGAGAATACCGTAGTCTAATTGACGAAGTTTACGGTGTTTCTGTTAATCTTTCTACTATTGATAATGACACACACCTTGATGAGTTCATTGAACAAGGACATGACCTGAGGAATCCTTCGATTCTATCTGGTTATCTCTTGGACACTGAAAACATGAATCAAACGAAAGGAATGCGTTTCATGGGTCAAAGATTCATTCCAGATAGCTATATTCTTGGCCAACTTGTATATGATCATGTCGGTACATTTCTTAAGCCGAGGTTCATGCCAAAGGGGCTTGATGTCATGGCAGCGCTGGGATCACAGAGGGCCTGGGAGCTTCTAGAGGATGAAAAGGATTACCAGAACTATGAAAGCCAGATGAACAAAATGAAGAACATGGTGGGGAATATTACACAAGAAGAGTGGACTAAGAACCTCTACTACTTGTGGCTTTATTCTCTGCTTCCGCTTCTTCGCGAACATGGTAGCAACTACCCGCTTTTCATGCAGAATCAGGCATGGGTAGATAAACAACTCAATACTGCTTTGGGATCATGGACAGAACTGCGTCATGATACTATACTCTATGCGAAGCAGTCCTATACTGTCACACGATCGTCGATGCCAGTGGAAGAAGTAAACGGGTATGTGGAGCCGGTCCCAGATATTTATGGCAGGCTTGCTTCTCTGTGTCGAATGATGATGGATGGTCTTTCAGACCGCGCTCTTCTAACTGAGACTATCCATGGAAAACTTGAGCAACTGCACCAGTACCTATTAGACTTACATCAAATCTCGATTAAGGAACTAGCGAATGAGCCGCTTAATTCCACAGAGTTCGATATCATAGACTCAAGCCATGATATTCTCTCAGGTATAGTGTCGATGCCAAAGAATGAGTCGTATGTATCGGATACTGATGAGTCTATGGCGGTCATAGCGGATGTTCATACAGATCCAAATACAGAGAGAGTTTTGGAAGAAGCAGTCGGTAGACCAATGTTCATCTACGTGGCAGTACCGGTTGATGGCCGGGTGGTTTTGACTCGTGGTGGGACTTTCTCATACTACGAATTTGAACAACCGATGAATAATCGATTGACCGATGAAGCTTGGCAACAGATGCTTCAGAATGATCAGGAGCCTGATATGCCTTCATGGACTTCAAGTTTTGTGATTAGCAGTTCTGTTGAGGGATGTCTTGTGCTTTACAATTCAGGTAAAAGAGAGTAGTACTATGACTTGCTCTCTGTAGGTCTGTGTAACCGGTCCAAAGAAGAAGGAGTTGGGTCAGCGGTTGCTTTTGCGAATTGCTGACCCAATAGAGAGACCAAGTTTGCTATTCCCAATCTAAATCGTCGATTGAGTCTCTTTGGTTTCTCAGATAGAGATAGCCTATGCCGGCAAACAGTATCATGGACGCAAGGAATACCGCCAAGTTCTGATATCCGCTGAATGGTGCAGCAAAGAACCAGAACCACACAAAGAGGACCGCCATCCACGCAAATAGGATACCAATCGGAATGTATGGGTTCCCCATGCCTTTCGATGTACCTATGTCTGCTCGAAATATACCTGTTTCTACCACAAGTACGATTAAGAGCGAAAGGAGCCCGAGGGCGAAATTCTGCTCCCAGACATATACTCCAGCTTCGAACCAGAGCCAGTATATGCTCAGAATAATCCAGACTAAGAAAACCGCAGATCCAGCAGTCGTTCTTCTCTTCATATTGCCAACCCCTGGGGCTGCGCTGACCCATGAACTGCTGTTTACCAACATCAAGAGAAGTGTGGATCCTAGAAGGACAGCTATGTTTCGATAGAGGCTGAATTCTTCCATGAAGAATGGGAGCCACAGGATAATGAAAGCGAGCCAAAGTACTCCACTCATTATTGATACGTTAATTCGCCAACCTGTTCCCTGTGGTCCAGCATCACTAGGAGACCAAATGGCTCCCATAATGCCACCGACTAGAATGAAGGATGAAACCGCTATGGCGATGTTTTCGAATATTCCGAAGTTACCCGCAAAGAAGAATAGCCATATGATAACAAAGGCAGCCCACGCTATGAAACCACCAAAGGTGGCGTTACTTTTGTGACGCATGCTCCTACCCCCTCTGCTTGACCTTTTCTGCTTCACCTCAACTACATCTTCAGGTCCTTTCAAAACTTCCTCCTCTTCAGAGGAATAATCATCGTTGGAATTATCTGACAATTGATCAACTCCTAATAATTTGTGCCTTTTTGAACATTTAACTATATAAACAGGGCATATGATGTCTATCTTGCCCGAGTCATGAAGGCATATGCAATAGCATCCGTAGAGTGGGTCCGTAGGTTCCTTTTTTGTAGCGCGATTTGTTTGTTGTTAGTGCGTGTCATTTTCTTTCACATGATATACGAATCAGATTCAGTATATAATAGAAAGTCACTATATGGGGTCACAATCGGTAGTCACAATTTGTGACTATCCTCTCAATCCCGGTGCCTGTCAACGTATCATGTCATTCAAGGTTCAATACATTCAAAATGACCCGGAGACAAACACCTCTTATGAAAATAGCAGTAACTGGAAAAGGCGGTTGTGGCAAAACGACCATAGCTGGAACTCTTGCCCGACTGATAGGTCAGGACGGTGTCAATCTGCTAGCAGTAGATGCAGATCCCAATTACAACTTATGGATGACGTTGGGACTAGCTAAAGAAAAAGCAGAAACGATTGTTCCACTTCTTGAGCAAGAGGAGCTAGTAAAAGAACGGACAACAACGGAGTGGGTAAAAGCTCTTGGAGGTTTCTTCAGAAAAAACCCTCGAGTAGCAGATCTGGCGGAAAAATTTGCTGTTTTATGTCCTGATAACGTGCGGCTACTCGTTGCAGGCACCGTCAATATGGGTGGTTCGGGTTGCATGTGCCCTTCCGCAGCATTGCTCAAGGCTCTCATTAGGCATCTTTCAGTCCGGAGTGATGAAGCCTTTTTGATGGATATGGATGCAGGAATAGAACATTTGGGC
>WJIL01000121.1 GCA_014730275.1 Candidatus Lokiarchaeota archaeon
AAAACAGACCGTTGCTCTTCAATCCAATTGGAATATCTCTTGATTTGAGTTCTTTCGCGACAGGCAGCCAGAGTTCTGTACAAATGGTTGGTTCATTCCATGAGAATACTACCCCATTAAATGACTCCTCTCGTGATAGCATAACTAGGGCATCGACTATTTCATCGGAAGTACAACCCTCACCCTGAATATCATAGATATATTCAGAGTTGATACACCTTTTCCGCCCAAATCGATTCGATAGGGGCTATGGACAGTGTAGGTTGCATCCCTCGAAACCGACCGTTGCGAAATCTTTGCCAGAATGGAAATGATAGAACGGTTTCTTTTCAATAGGAGAAGTACCAGCTCCAAGGAAGCTCGAGCAAATCGCTGGTGCTTGTTCTTTTAATCCTCTGACACCGCAATATCCCCAAGAGTCCTCATCGAAAATACATTTCCTCTCGCAAGCGATGCACCGGACGGAATCGGATTCCTCATCAAACAGGAGGTAGTCCAAAACCACGGATTAACCACCTTACCCGGCGGGCTGGGTTCTCATGCTCAAAGATTCATCTTCGGACTCTCTTTCTTCGCGACTCGACCTTCGTTTGGTCTTGAGCCTCTTGGCTTCCTTCTTCCAATAGTCCTCTATTACACTCATGATGAAAGCTGACGCTTTCTCGCATTTGCTGAAGGGATTATCTTCAGGCTGCATTATGTGGATATTGCCAGTCCTGTTCAATCTAACTATAGACGGAACGAGTTCGCCCTCCACCTCCAAATCCACCTGCCAGAATTTCGTCTCCGTACCAATTGATTTTACGTCTTCTACACTAATATCGCCTGTTTTCTTCGACTTACTTCTTGATGCCTTCCGCAGAAGAGTCATCCCTTTGTCAACGCTAGTCTTGAGAGCTTTTAGAACATCGTCATGAAGATTGCTCTCATCTTCAGGCCCCATCGCGATAGATTCTTCAAGCTCTTCGAGCCGAGAATCAATAGTACTTGTTGATTTCGTTCTGCCTTGAGCATAATCTTCAGCAGAGGCAAGAACATCAGATACGGAAGGCATATCTGCAGCTTTAGCAATCTTTGTTTCCCCTAAACCGTCAGAAACTAGTTCATCTATGTCACTGCTTACTTGCTGACGGCGATTTAGGCTCACATCTCGCCGATTCATTTCATTTAGAAGGCTGGACATTCTCCGAACAGCCCTACTTGTTCTAACAACCTTAACCTTCTTACACAAATTATATCCCTCGAGTCTTTCTTTCGGAGACGGTCTTAAAAACACTTTT
Organism: Candidatus Lokiarchaeota archaeon; assembly: GCA_014730275.1. Taxonomy (NCBI): domain Archaea; kingdom Promethearchaeati; phylum Promethearchaeota; species Promethearchaeota archaeon. The sequence goes on from WJIL01000121.1 coordinate 1,281, forward strand.
CAGCTCATTTCTTTGTCCTCTTGATAAGACGTTCATATCCTCAAGATTTTTGAGTCCTCTTCGCACAAGCTCTAAGGTTCTTCCCCAGCCTAGCTCATTGTTTGATTGACCAATCCGTGACATTCTTCTATTGAATTCGGGTTCATCAGCCATCGAAGTTACCTTTTCAACGAATCTAGAAGCCAAATCCTCAAGCTCGTCCAAAAACTCAGTTTCGCCAAGTCTTAGACGCCACAGATTCCTCTCTGTAAGTTGAACTGCGGTTGGTCCTAAAACATGACGAAATGAACTTCCAAAACCGAAAATAACAAGCGGACAATATAACAAGGTAATCTGATCAGTAGACATGGCGAAAGTATCAGAACCGTCAAGAGTCAATTCCTCGAAACCAGATGTAATTTCCTGGTATTGGTCAATATAGGGCTCAAAGCTTGAATCTATCGAGTTTTCAAGGGATGTAATCCCATCATTGATTTCGCTGATGTTCTGGAGTTGTGATTCCTGTTCACTTATTGCAGAATCGAATTGCCTAACTTGCCTTTGTCCATTCTCAATCTCCCTCTCAAGTTGCTGGACATTTCTCTGTAACTCGGGAATTGTAGATTGGGCCCTGCTAATTTCGTTGTTTAAGGACCTGATTTCACTCCGAATGGAAGATATGCTACTGCGTTTCTGGTTCTGAGTACGCCGAAGAGCACGATATTCTGGAGTATGAGCTTCACCTCTTGATCGGTTAAGTTCACGTTCAATTCGTTGTATGTCGCGTTCCTCAGACTCGATTTGCAGTTCATATCTGCGAATGGCATTGTTTCTTTCTCGGATTGCATCCCTCAACTGTGTTATACGCTGGCTGTATCGCCTATTTTCTTCTCTCAACGATGAGATGGTCTGCTGGAGTTGATTCCGGCTGCCTCTCAGCTGTTCAAGTCTCCTTCTTGTGTTATTTGTCCGAGATTTGAGCTCTTGCTGAACAGGTTCGATTACTTCAGATACTGCGGTCGTTCTGAGATTACCAAGAGTTTGTACGTCTTGTTGCAGTTCTTCAAGTGACTCATAGTCGCTCCTCAGTCTATCCAATGATTCATCAAGTGCTTCGTTAGGGAACCATGCGTATGCTTTTGTAGTACTCTGCAAAACAGAATCAATAGGAGTTGAGAATCTAGCTAGCATGGCGAGTTGTTCTCCAATATGTTGAGGGAGGAACTCTATTGTTTTGGAATCCTTTGATCGTATTGACGGGCATCGCATTGCGGATAAATCTTCGTAGCTTTTAGAGCCAAGACTTCGAATGAAATTCTCCCCCTTGTCAGTATCGGGTATATTGAAATTTCTCTCGAAATTCAACAACCCTACAGCATCTCTGAGAAGAAACTGGTCATCAGAAATGGGGATAAGAAAGAAAGGCCAATTGATTCTTGTCATCCAATCTATATCGGAGCTATCTATTTGAAACTTCGAAAGGCCAAGTAACAGAGTAAGGCAAGTCTCTATTCCAAGATCATCCACTGGAACATACTCATTATCATCAGTTCTCTGAACCAGAAAAGGCATCAAAAACTCATTACTGGATTCCAATTATATGAAACCTCTCAGCCGTATTCTGTCTCAGTTCTGCCATAAGCCAACTTATGAGTTCTGTGCCAACAAACCCAATCCCAAATCATTAGAAGAAAATTCGCCATGAATTTGTATCACTAGATGAATGTTCAAGATACTGAGATATATAGGAGCAAATACAGAGAGAAACTTGCATCCTGTTGATAAGGCTAAAGAGAATCCATCCAAACAGAAAATCATATCGATTTCAAGCAGGAATTCAGGCTCTGATAGTCATGAAGAACGACATTATCGAGATAAGCAATCTCAGCAAAGTGTTTGAAGCCGGAACAAAGCAGGAGGTGGTTGCACTTCGCGATGTGACATTGAGCATCAAACGCGGAGAGGTCTTTGGCCTCCTGGGCCCTAATGGGGCAGGTAAGACTACACTGATTCGCATTCTTATTGGGCTTCTCACTCCAACCAGAGGACACGCCTCAGTTCTTGGCTATGATGTCCTCGAAGAAATTGAGAGTATACGAC
>WJIL01000122.1 GCA_014730275.1 Candidatus Lokiarchaeota archaeon
AATTTCTTCGATAATATCTTCAACACGAGAAACTGGTATTCCTATTTCTTCCAATCCAAGAATGAGTCCAGCATCTTTTCCAAGGATATTCTCATCAATATCAATAACACCTGCCAGACTGAGATTCTCTTTCTCCAATATTATCTCTGTTGCCCATCTACCTTGGGAGCCAAAACCGTATTGAATAACGTCTACCATTTGACATGTTTCCTGATTATTTGCTATGTTCGATTTCTTTTTGTTCACTTGCTGTTCCGATTTCCTTTTTCATCCATCACGAGGTCATGCTTTCGAAAGAAAAGAGGGGAGCTGTGCCAGATTGTACTTCTACAACCTAGCACAGGTTTTACACTAATTTCAGACCCAGGGCTGATCGGTATATGAGCCCGTGGAGTGGCCCGATGGCCAAACAACTGTTGCCTCAGTATCTTGCCACTGGAGTAGCACAGGGGGTATATAGCTAATCTGATGATTATCCATGAATGTGAAGGATTCTCTAGCCCCTGTGAATTCGTATGTCTCAAGCGCCTCGATAACAGCATCCGTGTCTGTTGTTCCGGCTTGTTCTATGGCCTGAGCCAGAGCCATGAGTGCATCATAGCTGGTAACGTCAGTACCGAACGGCTTCTGACCGGAAACTTGGATGAAGTCACCGAAATATTGCTGGGAATTCTCGGAAAGGGAGACATTCCACATGTGGTTAACTGTAAGCATATAGTCGGTGTCAGTCGCACCGAGCTCTTCGATTGTTCTTGGATAGCTTAGCAGTCCTGATGCACCAACATATGTAATATTGGGTTTGAGTGACCACCACTGTGAGTGGAATCCCAGACTAGTTCCAAGTAGCAAGTCGACTAGCACTAGATCAGGACCGAAGTCCTCAACTTGGGTAATCTCTGCACTGAAGTCAGTCGTTCCAGGTGTGAATAGCACGCCCTGATAATCGATTCCTGACTCATTGCAGAATCCTTCTAGATGCTCAGTAGCCTCACGTGCCCATGTTAAATCTTCAGTTACAAAGGAAATAGAGTCAACATCTTCAAGAAGATCCGTGGTTGAGGTAAAGAATGCATACATCCACTGTGAGACATTCCACTGAGTTCTAAACAAGTACTTGTACCTATCATAATCATCGGCAACCAGGTTTGTGAAAGCACTTGTTGTGGGGTTGGTTGCGATGAAAACCGTCTCGTAGTCCGCTGCTACCTCCGCTACCTGCATAACGACGCTAGACAAAACTGTACCCATCATGAAATCTACATTGTCGACTGTGATGAGCTTGCTAGCCGCCGATGATGCTGTTTCGGGGTCGCCTTCCGTGTCCTCGCTAACGATGACAACGGGTCTTCCCATTATTCCGCCTTCTTCGTTCAACTGTTCTGCAGCAACTTGGAATCCGTGATATCCGCCTCTTCCGGAAGCGGAAGTGCCACCTGTTAGTGGTTCCAAGACACCGATACGAATCGGTTCTGGACCACCAGTTGGTTGCATGAGATATACCACGCCCACTGCAGCAACAGCGACGATTGCGACAATCGCAACAACCGCGATTATTCGTTTATTCTCTGATAGCATATCTTCCATCACCCTTCTTCAAAGGGTTTCATCAAAACAATAAACAATATATAGCATAAGTACTTTGTGGCTTTTTCAGAGAACCAGTATCAAAAGTGAAAATGAGAAGGATATTTATGATAAATCTCGAAGTATTTTTCAATGGTGTCATACTTGGAAGCCTGTATGGTTTGATGAGTGGTGGATATTCACTCATCTATGGTGTGGGAAAAGTATCCAATCTGGCTTATGGCCACATGTACATTACTTCCACCTTTCTGGCGTACATGCTGTACAAAGAATTTCAATCCCTTCTGGTGGTCGTCCCAGTCGTGCTCTTTCTTACCTTTCTCTTGGGAGTTGCGACTCAATACCTCCTTGAACGAGTTTCGGAAGATCATTCAAGGGTGCTTTTCCTCTCACTGGGAATTGCCATAATCTTGGAAAACCTATTGCTAGCATACTTCGGCGGAATCTACAGATTCAGTCCACGATATATATCTGGGTTAATCGAATTCGCTGGAATACGTCTAGACATATACCGAGTGATTATTTTCGCCGTCACCATCTCACTATACATATTGATGTCCTTGCTTGTGACAAGAACGCAGTTCGGCACAGAAATGCGAGCAGTGTCTCAAAACGAAGATGCTTCTTGGTTGATGGGAATCAACGTGCAGAAGGTGAAGCTCGTAACAGGCGGATTGGCCGCGGGTCTGGCCGGCGTTGCTGCAATTCTACTTCTCCCAATATATCCTATCTATCCTGCTATGGGCTGGGAGTATCTATTAGTAGGATTTGCTATTGTGATTGTTGGAGGCCTTGGCAGCCTTAACGGGACCCTCATCGCGGGAGTCATTCTAGGTGCGGCTGAGTCCTTATTCGGTTACTATGTCTCTTCTGGTCTTAGAGGAGTCTTCTATTTCACTATCGTGGTCCTGGTTCTGCTAGTTAGACCTCAAGGCATCCTCGGAAAGAAAAGGGGGTATAAGTAATGGAACAGTTGAACGATGTTTTCCAAACCTGGATCACAGAAATGAAACAATATGTCAAGATGCTCATGAACCCGGAGTTCTACAAAGAGAATCAGATGAAGGTACTCATAGCCATAGTCTTTCTCACCTATCCAATTGTACCGTTCCTCTTGGGTTTTGACTATCTGGTTCATCTGGCTATTGTGGCTAACATTTTGGCTGTGATAGCAATGGCGTGGGATCTCAACGGGGGATACACTGGCCAGGATAATCTTGCCTCAGGTTTCTTTGCTGGAACTTGCGGATATGTCAGCGCAATACTGACTACC
>WJIL01000123.1 GCA_014730275.1 Candidatus Lokiarchaeota archaeon
CGCTTGAGTAATGGGTTGAATTAAGATAGGTGCAAATGGCCCGATTATTGAACCTCCGAGAATGGCGCTTGAATCCCCGTCAACGATGATTCTGCAGAACCCTCTAGGCTTACCCATTGCATCACCCTTTGCCACATCAGTATACTCGGCTTTCCCCACCAAAAGATCCGATTTGCTATCCGTAGCTTCTGCCAGTGTTTTCCCTACAGATGCTATTTGTGGATAGGAGAAGACAGCATGCGGTATAGCGTCATAATGCATAGACCGAAGTGGTTCTTTGTCTGAAATTGAAGCCTGAATATTATGCCACACGATTTCAGCTTCTCGATCAGCTACGTGCTTGAACATCGGGGGGCCTGTAGCGTCACCAAGCGCCCAAATCCCTTCCTTTGAAGTCCGAAGGCATTCGTCTGTTTTGATGAAGCCGTTTTCGTCGAGTTCAACCCCTGTTCGCTCTGGTCTACACTTGTCTGAGTTGGGGCGTCTCCCTGTTGCCACGAGCAAGGTATCATAGTCGATTTCCACCTCTTGTCCGGATTCTCGATTCCTAGCGATTACAGTTTTGCTGTTCTCGTTTTGTTGCACTTTGATGGCTTCGTGATTTGTCAGTACAGTCATTCTCTTTGAGAGCTCTTCTCTTAACATCTCAGAGACATCTTCATCTTCATGTTTGACTAGGAACGGGTTCCGCCCCACAATTGTAACATCAGTCCCCATGGCACTGAAGAAATGGCTAAATTCCGCAGCTACATATCCACCGCCGATGATAGTCATCTGTCTTGGTTGCTCGGTCAGATCAAAAATCGTCCTAGTGCTCAAATATTCAACATCATCAATTCCGTCGATTGGAGGAATCAAGGGTCGTGTTCCGGTAGCGATTACGATTAAATCCGCGGTTAGCTCTTGGTTATTGACCTCTATTACTTTGTCATCCACAAAGACTCCAGTGTTGTTGTACCAATCATATGATTCAGCCTCTTCAATGGTTTTCTCTTTATGTTCGACAGCCCGACGTCTTCTGGCTCTCACTCGATCCATCAAACCCGAGAAATCTGCAGAACCTAGCTTGAAATCAAGGTTCAGATCAGATGAGAATCGAGCCTCGTGCATGACATCCGCCGGATAGATCATCATCTTACTTGGTACACAGCCCCTGTTCAGGCAAGTCCCGCCGAGAGGACCATGTTCAATCAGACCAACTTTCAAGCCTTCTTTGTGGGCCCAGTATGACACCTGATTAGCTGAACCACCGCCAACAACGAGAAGATCGTATTCCTTCATGGACTGACAGGGGCAAAGGCATGAAATAAAGCCGCGGATTCACAAACTGAAGAATTATTCTGCATCAGTAGTAACATAATCAGAACCTAGACCGACGGCAAGGTTAATCCGTAGAGATAATTGACCCTCGTATTGGATGTCTTCCGGGTCAGGGCCTAACGCCTGGGCAAATATCCTTCTATTTGCGGTTAAAAGACATATAAGCAAAGGATAAAAGCAAAAACCTGTGGTTCCGGCGGTTGCATCGAGATAGCCAAGGAAGCACCCATAGAAGCCGTGAAGAAAGGCTCGAACTGTTACAGAAGAGGTTGGAGGGCAGCTCGGAGCAGTATCGTGCTCTTTTTCGGAGTATTAGAAATGCGATAATGGTGGCTGACACTGAAAGATGCATGGTAGATTGCACCTGATTTCACTGAGCTTTTTGGATATCAGATTGAGGAAATTGCAGGAAAGAAAACCAAGTGTGTTAACGGCAGTGAAGAAGATTATCACGCATTCGGAGAAAAAATAGAGAAACATGTAGGTGACTCGAATTTCTTCGAGGTTGACAGTGAGCTCAACAACTATGACAAACACGTTGAGCAAAGATTCCTAGAGAAGTTTGAAAATGCATTTTCTGATTCGCTTAGAGAGTTTGAAGATGGTGTAGTGCAACCAATTGATGCCGACCCCATGTTTCAGTCAATAATAATGCAACGGGAACTCAAAGATTAAAATTAGGGAGAAAAGGGAATCGACATTCCATTAAGAGCGTTAGTATCAAATCCCCTTTGCAATCGTGAGAGGAGGTGGCTTCTCTTCATGTGAACAGGCGACCAAGACGCGATCCTGTTCTATCCTCCTCCGAGGATTTGGCCTGCGTCAATTCTCTCTTTGCTTGCTCTAACTTAGGGGCTTGGTTTGTTTCATCAAGCAGCCGAATTAGGTCATCCCAAGCCTCCCAGTGTTTTCGGTCGCCTTCTATTGACTTGCGATATGACTCTTCAGCAGTTTTATGATTGCCCATTTGGTGCATTATCAGTCCATGAGTGTGCCATGCATGATGATCCTCAGGATTTTTACGAATTGCTTTTTCTGCGTAGGGCAGAGCTTCTTCGAACCTACTCAGTTTTGCTAAAACATATGCATAGTTATTGTTCATCATGGCGATAGTTGAGTCATTGAGCAAATGGTCCTGGTATTGAATCATGGCAGAATAGAACGGCAAGGCTTTCTCCAGCTCGCCATCCTCAATCAATTGTACACCGC
>WJIL01000124.1 GCA_014730275.1 Candidatus Lokiarchaeota archaeon
GTACTTGCAAGTATCGCCGCCGAAAGCGCACAAGTGGCTGTATTTCTCACTGTTGATAGTAGTATAGTAACTGCTCCTGATCGAAAAAACCTTGAAAACTTCGCTGAAAGCTTTGGGACTGAACCGGTTACTAGTGAATTCGACTGGATTGCACACGAGAATCTTGCTAACAATCCCCCTGAACGCTGTTACAATTGCAAGAGTGAACTTGCATCTCTCTGGAGAAAGGAGGCAGAAAGCAGAGGGCTCGATGTGGTCATAGAAGGTACCAATGCCTCCGATCTTGACAAACATAGACCAGGCATCAAGGCCCTGAAGGAATTTGGCATACAATCACCACTTGCGGAGGCGGGTATTACAAAGCGCGAGATAAGGGAATACGCAGCTGCACATAACCTACCAGCCGCAGATTCTCCTTCCAGTACCTGTTTGGCAACCCGCTTTCCATCAGGCACACAAATTACTCAAGAACGCCTTGAAAGAGTTGAAGCAGCAGAAGAGATTATGAGAAATCTGTTTGATATTGAGTGTGTTAGGGCACGCTATCATGGGGATTTAGTCAGAATTGAGGTTGGGCATGATGAGAAAGAAAAATTGTTTGATTCCACGGAACTAGACGAACTTCATAGAAAACTCAAGAATCGTGGATTTGACTACATCACAATAGATGCATATGGGTATCAATCGGGTTCAATGAAGTAATGGAATATGCAAATCTGTCAGATGAAAGAAATCGCAAATTCGATGGCCAACCTTACGCCTCTATCTCTGCAAAGGGATCATCCGAATATTCCGACCTCGCAAGTCTAGCTAAAGGCACACCCACCAATAGAGCCAAAGGCAATGGGAACTGAACTACCCTAGGTCCAAACGTAGGGAAGTAAATGATACTGCTAATCAGGGTCGTTAGCACTAGTAATCCGTAGATATGCAGCTGATTGGCTTGGCCCTTGGTTATTTTATATCCCAAATAGCTAAGGTACAGGTGAGCTGACAACAGAAAAGGGAAAAAAATACCCGATAAATCCAGAGGGAAAAGGATGTGCCAAGTTTCATTGCGAAATTCAAGAATGACAGGAAAGACGAAGTCCAACCTAAGCCATAGAGGTCCTGTTGAGAAATTAGATGTACCCTCGGGAGTAACGAACAATCCAATAGGTAAGAAAAAGGTAAGTATCGAAAAGCCTATGCCCGCCTTCGAGTGTCCTTGGACAGTTTCTGATTGAGTCACTATGCTTTGCATCCTTAAGTACGCATTTTGATTTATACATCTCTAATAGCTGGCAGAATAGGTATTCCGACGATATCTATTCGTTCTAACCTGAATACTACCAGCAGTATATGTAACAGCCCACATTTACGCTTAGGTGCTTCAGTTACTGCGGCGGATTATATTGAACGTTAGTGAATTCATATTTAAAGTACATAAGGTCAAACCTTGCCGTGTCATAAGTCGAGCCAGCGTTCTTATGCATGTAGGACCAGCCATTGAATTCAAGGTACAAATGATAAACGATGTAATACGTAGTACCCTCTGGTAATATATCATAGGGATTCCGCGCCGCCAGTTCAGTGACATCTTCACCGTAACTCGTAGTCGTTTTGCTAAACAAGGTGGATTCCCAATCAATACCGTGGGAGGAGTCATGTAGTTCGACTTTTATGACAATTCGAACACTGTTTAACCAAGATGCCCAAACCGCATATGACCTCCGGTACTTTACCTTGATTTTGAGTCGCCAGTTGTCACCGCCCCAGTCAGGTGTCGTTATTTTTTCACCAATCTTGATATGACATTTCGAGGTACCAATAAACTGATCTTCCACAATTTCGATGTTTCCAGTTTCTTTGGAATAATCGAATTCGTTCCAAGTTCCACCCATCTTCGTATCATAACCATAGTCATAGTTGTCTGTTACGGTCGTCCAAGCATCTGAATGAAGTGGTAGTTGAAGAAATGCAATAAGAAAAACCAGGACAATTGTAGGAATCTTCTTTCTCATTACTCCCGCCTTTCAACATTTATATGTATTCTCAACTTAAAAATATATCGAATAATCTTTTTTTTGAATAGATAAGGGAATAGTGATCCTCGATTACAGGTTTATCTGCAGTATTGATTTTGCATTTGTAGTTTCATCTAGCCATTACCCGTCCATTCACGTACCAACCCGTACAATTCAGCAGTCTGCTCCTCTGTAAGATCCTTCATCGTGAATTGATGAAATTGCGCATCATCTTGATGCTAACAAACCGTTCATTGAGCTCCTTTGTTTTGCTTTTCATTCGTCTTCTTAACTCCTCAACCCGATATATTCAACAAGTGGACATAGATAAAGCTTCACTCGATACAGATAAGCTCCTCTTGGGGTGATGAAAGGAATTCACATCCGTCTCCCCTTACCACCACATCTTCTTCAAGACTTAGTTGACCATACTCTTCAGTCCGGACATAAAGCTCAAGTGTGAATACATTACCCACTTCAACTTCGCCCTTTGGGCTATCACCATAGCGATCCCATAATGGTCCTAGAAGGGTACCACCGTCATGAGCGACGCGACCAACTTGGTGACCTAACGCGTGTTGATACTCGTCGTAGCCTCTTTCCTTGACATAGTCCCGAGCAATAGCATCGACCTCGTATCCCTTCATTCCCGGTCTTAAATGGTCTGAAGCTTCCTGTATAGCTCCGTAGACAGTATCGAATGCGTCCTGAATCTGATTTGGAATATCAGATGGTATACCGAAATAGAACATTCGTTGAATATCAGAACAGTAACCGTCGTTCTTGACACCAAAATCGAAATGAAGTAAATGGCCAGCTTTCGTCTTGTTATTTGTTGGGCCGGAATGCCCAAATTCCTTGTTCGGGCCTGCATCAACTGCGGGGTTATGCTCGGGATCCCAAGCATTTCCAACTCCATAGTGAGACATCCTCTGTTTGAAGAATTCGTAGATTTCTATTTCAGAAAGGCCAGTCCTGACAAAGCGCTCAGCCTCTTTATAGATGGTTTCTGTGATACGCACTGCCTCTCGAATTCGCTTAAGCTCGGTGTCGGTTTTTCGCCCCCTTAATCTCCCTATAACCTGCTCTGCACTCTTCAATCTGTCTTGGAAGGGTGTATCGTCAAGGTATTCTTTCAGCAAAAGATGCATTCCGACGGTTAATCCGTCCGCAGCCACATCATTCTTGCTGAAGTTGATCGCAATCTCATGGGGGTCAATCTTGGTAAGGGTAGTAACCAGTTGCTCTTGAATTCCCTCCGTGTAAGGAATAACCTCATCGAAAACCCTTGCTTGTTCTATTCCATCAGCGTCAAAATTTCCTACAATCGCAGTTTTCGTTCCATCTCTTGAATAGATGAGTGCTGATTGCCAGACTACCTCTCGGCCTAAGATGATTGGAAGCACCGGATCTGCCATTTGAGAGGTCTCGCGAACCCATACCAGCCATGCATCCAAATCCAGTTCATCGAGAATTTCACACGCTTGATTGCTCTTTTCGAGTTCCAGGGTTTTTGTCAAGGGTATCCTCCAAGTCTTGAAAAGGGAATGATGAGATATAATCTGAACGGAATGAAGCAAAAATCTTATTCGAAGATTGAAACCGCTTCATTTCCAATCGCAGGTCCATAGAATGTTCACCATAGAGATTGAGAAAGTACAACCTAGCCAACTATACATCAGCCAGAAGAAGCTCCAAGCAGTCCAAGAGTATTTTCAGAAAAACAAGGAAAAGGAGCTTGAACCTATACCAGTAAAGAAACTTGATGGAGAAATCATGGCCACCGATGGTCATACACGAGGACTTGTTTGGTTTCTGAATGACCACCATGAGATACCGTGCATCTGGGAAGACGAGGTGTTGGATTGGGAAGCCTACAGGATTTGCGTACAATGGTGTAAGGA